>NZ_JBRCHD010000053.1:0-162781 GCF_053489755.1 Rhodoflexus sp. | reverse complement strand
TTGCCAACCAACTGCTTTCCCTTGCCCCAAAGTTGGGGTTGAAGTTTGAAAAAGAAACCGACGAAGAGCGATTCCAACTTCTGGGAAACGCCTTAGCTAATTTGAACAATCCTTGTTTGCTTGTTTTGGATAATGCCGATGATGCAGAAGAACTAAAAAAAAGCTATTATGATATTCTATCCAAACTTCAAAAGTTTCATATTCTAATTACCTCCCGAGTTTCTGCTATTCCTCACCTCAAAGGCATCGTGCCTTATACAATCAAAGGTTTGGAGAACGAGGACGCGCTACAGCTTTTTAAAAAATACTACGAAGCATATACGGGCAACGAAGATGATATTTTCTTAAAAATATACCAAGCGGTAGATAGAAATACCTTAGTAGTAAAAATATTAGCTCAAAACTTAGCAAACCTCAATGAAAAGAAACAAACCTATTCTTTGAAAAATCTTTATGATGATTTTAATAAAAAGGGTTTATTCAGTATCCGAGAAAAAGGCGAGGTTTTGCCCGAATACAAAAATATAGAGGGAAGAGCTTTGCAAGTAATAGGGGGGGATATACGACCTCAACGAGTTATCGGAAGACGAAGTAAAAATGATGTCTGTTTTTGCCGTACTGCCCGCAGAGCCTTTTGAGTACGAAATGCTATGCAACCTGTTGCAAGCGCAAGCAGAAGCACAAATAGAATCTGCGCTTGATAAACTGGCAAGCAAAGGCTGGATAGATAAAATCAAAGACCAAAACAAAATATGCTATCAAGTTAGCCCTCTGGTACAAGAACTTAGCAGAGAAAAAAATAAAAGCCGCTTAGAAAGTGATACTGCCCAATTGCTGCAAAGACTCTCCGAGTGCATAGACGAAGATAAAAATGAAATACAGACTATTATTGCCACTTACCTACCCATAGCCCAAAAAACAATAGAAAACTTTTCAAAAGCTACCGACTACATCAGTAAAGATGCCTTTAATTTGATAGAAGACATACGATATTTTGAGAAAAATATATTCTCGCTAAAATCTGACATCAAGTTGTCTTACAAGGCGCTCAAAGCGTACATTGAGCAAAAAGAAAGTGAAGTCGCTCACCAACACCGAAGTGATTTATTAGAAATTTATCAGTCATTTGTATATGCCTGTAAAAAAATACATCAATATGAAGAAGCGGTTTACTACCAAGAAGTGGTCATAAGCATATACAGAGAGCATGACCCAAAAAACAAAGAGGGATTAGCCAACGCTTTGGATGTGGCAGGGAATATCTGCTATCAAGCAAGCGGAAAATTTCTTAACAAAGCCTTAGAATATTACCAAGAAGAGGGCAGGTTATTAGAAGAATTAAGAAGTTCAAGTATCAAAATAGCCCGATGGCAAAATGATTTAGCCTTAGTATTAAAGGATTTGGGCGGCAAGGAGAATTTGCGACAAGCCCAAGACTTGCTACAAAAAGCCCTTGCCTCGGATATTGCTAACTTTGGCGAGCATGCCCCCACAGTGGCGCGATGCCAATCCAATTTAGCCTTAGTATTCAAGGATTTGGGGGGGGAGGAGAATTTGCTAAAAGCCCAAGACTTGCTACAAAAAGCCCTTGCCTCTAATATTGCTAACTTTGACGAGCACGCCCCTGCGGTGGCAATAAGCCAATCCAATTTAGCCTTAGTATTAAAGGATTTGGGCGGGGAGGCGAATTTGCGACAAGCCCAAACCTTGCTACAAAAAGCCCTTGCCTCGGATATTGCTAACTTTGGCGAGCATGCCCCCACAGTGGCAATACGCCAATCCAATTTAGCCTTGGTATTCAAGGATTTGGGCGGGGAGCAGAATTTGCGACAAGCCCAAGACTTGCTACAAAAAGCCTACGCTACCTGCCTGCCCCTGATGGGCGAGCAGCACTACTATACCCAAACGGTACTTGGTAATTTATTTGCCTTATACGTCCGGATACGCACAGGGAAACCCATGGAGCAATGCACGGAGGAAGAATTATTTTTTTATTTTTTGGGCTTTAAGGCTTGGCTTGAAGAGTGAGAAAAAGGAGGGCTATTTTAGCTAAGAAGGCGGCAAAATTTTTGAAAAACACAGGCAATGACGACGCTAAAAATGTATGCAAAATTTACAAGACTTCTTGCAAGATAAAATGCCCGAGCTGCGCCTTTTTCTGGAAAAATATCCTGTATAGAAACGCTATGCTTTCGGCTCGGTTTGCACCGAACGTTTTATCCCTCAAAAACACCTTTTATTTAAAAAATACGAGCATTACATCAATTCCCTGAACAAAACTTTGCTTTTTTTTGAAAAATAATGCCATTATGAATTGCATGATGGGTCAATCACCTCGGAAATGCCCTGTAGCGCTTATGTAAAACAGTTCAATGCTACCAATAAAATCTACGTGGTATAGATACTCATTTTAGTATGAACGCGCCTATTGAGGGCTCTAAAGGTGCGCCTTGCAAAGGTTAATGCCTGCCCAATGCAATATAGTTGCAGCAGTTTTTTTGCCTAATCGCATAAAATGCCTATATTTGCACGGCTGAAGCACATTCTTTTGCAAAAAGCGATGTGATAAAGTTTAAGTTTTTATACAAATTAATTTGACGATGAAGAAAGGCCGCCCTCTTTGAGAGCGGCTTTTTATTTTTTCTTTTGACAGATGTGGAAATATGCCGCTAATTAATTAACTTGCCAATAATTGCTTTACTAAACAATTTTGTACAACAATGACAGAGAAGCAGGATTACAACCGCTACACAGACGAAGACAGACAGGTGTGGCAACTACTGTTTGACCGACAAATGGCACAACTGCCCGGTCTTGCATCAAGTGCATATATGGAAGGCATCCAAAAAGTGGGCTTCCGCCGTGATCGCATCCCGCACTTTGACGAAGTAAACGAGGCTCTGGCAAAATATACCGGCTGGCAGTTGGTAGTAGTGCCCGGCCTGATTGATAACAAGCCCTTCTTTGAATTATTGCTCAATAAAAAGTTTCCTGCCACCACATGGCTACGCAAACTTGCCGAACTGGACTACCTCGAAGAACCCGACATGTTCCACGATGTGTACGGGCACGTACCACTGCTCACCAATCAGGACTTTTGTAACTTCCTGAGCGGGCTGAGCAATATTGCACTGGAACATATCGAAAATGAGTGGGCCATCGAGCTTATCTCGAGGCTGTATTGGTACACAGTTGAGTTCGGGCTTATTCAGGACGAAACAGAAGGGCTGCGCATCTACGGTGCAGGTATTCTCTCCTCCAGCGGGGAATCTGTTTACTGCCTTAGCGATCAGCCGCAGCGCGTACCTTTCGATGTAGAGCACATCATCAATACGCCCTACATCAAAGACAAATTTCAGGAAAAATACTTCGTCATTGATTCTTATCGTCAGCTATACGAATCGCTCCCTGAGGTTGCCCGTGTAATCAAAAAGCACATTAGCAGCATGAGTGTTGCATAAAAGAAACATGCTAAAGCATTGACTACTTAGCCCGTCAGGCAATTTTGCATGATGGGTTTTTATATGCCTTCGCTTACTTTTTCGCGCAGTATGCCCTTAGATTTGTATGGGATGGTCTGTGTATCGTGTAAGATATTGCCCTTGCGTTTGACTTGGAAACGCGATGACTGTAACTTTAACAAATGCGTCAGTAAGGTAGCTGCTATAATCCCGCCTGCTACAAGAACGTTGTCGTTGAAGCCTTGTAAGAGCAAGGCCGCTATGATAAACAAAAGGTTGGTTGCAAGAATGATAGTAGTAGCTACGGCATGAGGGAGGTGCATCCCAATTAACAAGTGATGGATGTGATTCAAACCGGGTGTGAAAGGCGAAATCCCCGCAGAAATGCGCAATACGAAAACACGGATCGTATCGAACAGTGGAAAAGCCAGCAAACAAGACACAAACATCACAGGGCTTGCAAGATAGTGTGTTTCTGTAGGCATTAAAGCAGCATTATCGCCCAGAAACTTGATTGTGATAGCAGCGGCGGTAAAGCCCAGAAGCAGCGAACCACAATCGCCCATGAAGATCTTTGACTGATAATTGAAAATCAGGAAGGCAAGCGTGCCGCCGATGATGCTAAAGCAAACCGTTGCTGTCGCCATGTCGCTGTTGATGTAGAACCAGTAGCCATAAGTTCCAAAAACCAATATGGCAATAGATCCGGCAAGCCCGTTGATCCCGTCAATCAGATTGAAGGCATTCGTGATCACAATAATTGTGAAGATACTTACCGGATAGCTCAGGTATAGCGGTATGTCTCCCACTCCCAGCAGACCATGCAGCGAGTCTATGCGGATACCACCGAAAAATATGATGATAAATGCCCCTGCAATTTCTGCAAGGAGCTTAATACTCGCTTTCAGCGGTAAAAAATCATCGCGGAAACCGATGATCACAATGCCGGTAGCGGCAGCCAGCAGCGGGAGATTAAAAAGTTGATTGCGCCAAAAAGACCATAACAACATTGTGATGATTAAACCCATGAAGATGGCAAGTCCGCCAAAACGAGGAATGCGCTGCGAATGTACCTTGCGCTCGTTAGGCATATCGTGGATCTGGTAACTGTTTGCCACCTTGATAATCTCAGGTGTCAGTACGAACGAAATGCCAAATGCAAGCAGTGCGCAACAAAAAAGTTCTTCTATCATAACAAGAGGATAGCCCGATAACAGACAGCAATTTTATTGCCGTTTATTGAATGCTTCGTAAACAGAACGCGGTATCGGACTATTTTGAATGTTTTTTACCAGATTTATTTTTTTACCCCAATCGAAATAGCCTTTTCGCCAGACGTAGCCCAGCCCAAGGGTGAGAATAAACAGGAATACAAAAATTTCTATCGTAACCCAGACAGCCCATGTGTTAGCAACGGCTTGTTGTGGCTGGAAAGCTGCTACTGCCCATGGAAAAAGGAAGAGCAACTCTGCCTCGAACAATAAAAAAACAAGCGCAATAATATAAAAGCGACTATTGAATATGCCATGTGCTGTACCTATCGGCTCCTCGCCGCATTCGTAGGCTGTCAGTTTATTGCTATCGGGGCGGTGCGGACGCAGCAAACGCCACACGCCAAAGGTAATTGCCACAAAAATCAGACTTCCGGCAATGAAAAAAAGCGCAGGGACGAGTAAATCCATTTACAAAGATACAGCAAAGCCCTAAACTCATAGCTTTTCGGATCGCAAACAAACTCTAATTTTGCAGCATGGCACGGAACAACAGGAAAGAAGAACTCTTGCTCGAACAGCTTGCAATCGAAGAAATGACCACTGAAGGCAAAGGGCTTGCCCGATACAACGGGATGGTCGTCTTTGTAGAAGGGGCAGTAACGGGCGATGTAGCCGATGTATCGGTCTATCGCCGCAAGAAAAACCTGATGGAAGCCCGCCTGACGCGCCTGATTACACCTTCGCCGCAGCGCCGCGAGCCATACTGTATGCACTTTGGCTACTGTGGCGGTTGTCGTCTCCAGCATTTTACTTACGAAGCGCAGTTGCAGTGGAAGCAAAAGCACGTCCACGACTGTATCGAGCGCATCGGCAAAGTATTCATACCTGAACACCGACCTATTTTACCCTCCGCGCAAACGATCCACTACCGCAATAAACTGCAATTTTCTTTTTCCAATAAACGCTGGTTTCCACGCGAAATGCTGGATCAAGCGCCTGCCATGGAGCAAAATGCTGTCGGCTTTCACGTACCCGGACATTTTGATAAAGTGATTGATATAGAAACCTGCTATCATCAGGCAGATCCTTCCAATGCTATTCGCAACGAGCTAAAGGCTTTTGCTTTACGGAACGCTTATACCTTCTTTGACATCTGGCTGCAAAAAGGCTTTTTGCGCAACCTGACCGTCCGCAATACGACGCTGGGGCAATGGATGCTCGTTCTGCAATTCTACGACGACCTGCCCGATCAGATCGAGGCGACCCTGCAATTCCTCGCTGATCGCTTTCCCGAAATTACTTCGCTGTTCTATGTAGTCAACCAAAAAGGCAACGATACTTTCGACGATCTGGAACTAATCCTCTACAAAGGATTGCCCTACATAGAAGAGCAGATGGAGCATATGCGTTTCCGCATCGGTCCGAAGTCTTTTTTTCAGACCAACAGCCGACAGGCAGTAGAACTCTACAAGGCTACCCGTTCATTGGCAGGGCTGACAGGCGAAGAAGTTGTCTATGATTTGTACACAGGCACAGGAACGATTGCCTGTTTTGTTGCCAATCAGGCTAAAAAAGTAGTTGGAATTGAATACGTTGAAGCTGCTGTACAAGACGCATGGCTCAATGCTTCGCTTAATAAGGTTGATAATGCCTCATTTTTTGCAGGCGATATGGCGCAGATTTTCAACGATGCCTTCATGGCGCAACACGGAAAACCCGATGTCATTATCACCGATCCGCCGCGCGCGGGTATGCACGAACTCGTCGTGCAGGCAATCAATCACAGCGATGCTAAGCGCGTAGTGTACGTAAGTTGCAACCCCTCTACGCAGGCACGCGACTTAGCATTGATGGCTGAAAAGTACGTACCGCTGGTTTCGCAGCCGGTGGATATGTTCCCACAAACTACACACGTAGAGAATATCGTACTTTTAGAGCGGCGCGATCTGGTAGAGCAGCGCTTGCAGGCAGCAAGCTAATCGGCTGCTAAACAGGATTTTTAAGTGCCCGACAGATGTTTTTAATCATGGCAGGCCCTTCGTAGATGAAGCCCGTGTAAACCTGCACGAGATCTGCTCCGGCGGCTAATTTTTCCTGTGCATCGGCGGCGGTGAAAATCCCGCCAACCCCAATAATTGCGAATTGCTTCTTGCTTTTTGTCGCCAGATAGCGAATGACTGCCGTCGAACGGTCGCGGACGGGCTTTCCGCTTAGCCCACCGTTGCCAATGGCAGCCAGGGTTTCTGTTCCTGTTTGCAGCCCCTCGCGGCTGATCGTGGTGTTGGTTGCAATCACGCCTGCTAATTGTGTTTCCAAAACGATTGCCACAATATCGTCTAACTGTTGCTCGGTTAGGTCGGGGGCTATTTTCAGCAGGATAGGCTTGGGTTGGGCTTGCTCTCTGTTGCGCTGCTGTAACGCATGAAGCAGTGCCGTCAGCGGGGCTTTTTCCTGCAATTCGCGCAGCCCCGGCGTATTAGGCGAACTCACATTGACTACAAAGTAATCAACCTCCTTGTACAAAGCGTCGAAACAGGCCAGATAATCATTCAGCGCCTCCTCGTTGGGCGTATCCTTGTTTTTACCGATGTTTCCACCGATAATGAGATCGGTTCGGCGTTTTTTCAGGCGTTCTACGGCAGCATCTACGCCTTCGTTGTTAAACCCCATGCGGTTGATCAGTCCGCCGTCTTGCGGCAAACGGAACAAGCGCGGCTGCGGATTACCACTCTGCGGACGCGGAGTCAGCGTACCAATCTCAATAAATCCAAAGCCAAAGCAAGCTAATTCATCAATCAGGCGGGCATCTTTGTCAAACCCCGCAGCAAGTCCAACCGGATTGGGGAAAGTCAAGCCCATGAGTTGCTTTTGCAGCCCCTTACTATCAGGCACAAAAAGCGCACGGGCAATCGTTTTTGCCAAAGGCAGGGACAACAGCGATTTAATCAGTCCAAAAGTGAAATGATGCGCCTTTTCGGCATCCATTTGGAACAGCAGCGGGCGAATGAACGAGCGGTACAGCAACGGATTGACAAGTTTTAGACTTTCAAAATTACGCCAAAGGAACGCATTTCGGCACGATTTTATTACTTTCGGGCTTCCGTAGCAAATTCATAACTAATTGAACCTATGCAAAAGTATTTGTGGATATTTCTGATCGGCGTACTGGCGCTCGGCGGTACAACGGCTTGCAAAAACAAGCAGAAAATAGCCGAACAACAGGCACGTGAAGCCAAAGCCAAGCAAATTGCGCAGGCAAAGTCCGAATTGCAGGCACTGCTCAACGACGACGGTAAATCTATCGAAGAGCGAGATCAGGCTTTGAATCGCATCAAAGCGCAAAATATTGATGATCCGGAAGTGCAGGCACTCATCAGACAACTGGAGCAAAAATTAGCTACCGAGAAAACAGAGCGCGAACGACGCGCAGAAGAGGAGCGACGCATCCGTGCAGAGGAGGAGCAACGTAGAAACGAGGTTGTCAAAGTAGAGCGCACCATCCACGACTATTTCCGCGATATTGTTGGCTCAGGAAACACAACAGCAGCTAACAACCGCATCCAAGAAGCGCTGCAAATGTTCGCATCTCCCAACGCACCCGTGCTAATTATCATCGGTGTATTCAACGGGGAAAAGGACTATGACCGCCCTACGACGATTGCCAATTATCTCAACTACCTGAAAGATCAGAAAAAAGCGCCGCACAAAATTGCAAACATAAAGAAAAATGCAGCAGGTAAAATTGAGGAGTTGGAATTAGAAAAACAGTAACAGCCATCAAAATAAGGCTGTAACCTGCATCCGACCGATGTGCACTACAGGCTGCGCGGGCGAACTGCGTCCTTCGTACTGCATCGTCAGTTGCAAACCATTGCCGAGGCGCTGCTGCCAGTTGAGCGACCAATTAAGATTCGTTCCGGGTTGTAGCGCCTCTAATATTTCATAGCCAACAGGGCTGTTGATTTCCCCGTTGTAGCGAATATTTGCTAGCCTGAGTCGCGCCTGAATGTTGCGCTTGCTTTCCTGCGCCCAACGCATCTCTGCCAGTATTTCGTTGAACCGCGCTTGCTCTGCCTCGCTGCCCGCATCTTTTTGCTGGTACACATAGCCGCCGGAAAGGCGGATTTTGGGCGAAGGCTGCCACGCCAATTCCGGCTTGAACTGCCGCGCTGCAATCGCAAAGTTGCGGTTGGGCATAAAATCCGAAGCATTTTTGGTCGTGCTGCTGCCCAACTGTACGCGTAGGTTGATCTCTGTGCTGAAATTGCGCCGCAGGTTCAGTTGCCACTCGGTCAGGGTGCGCCCCTCAAAGCCATTGGTTAGCAATTGCTTTTGTCGGGTTTGCACAAAGGCAAAATCTGCGCCCCACTTTGGATCGGTGCGGTTAAAAAACAGCGTGCTGCGCAGCGCCTCCTGCGTAGCCAGCAGCGCACTGTCTGCCACCGAAGCAAAAGGCAGCCAACGCGCGGTCAGCCGCTGGTCGGTGAGGCGGCGGTTGATCGTCCACGCGCTTACATTGCTAAACTTTGCCAGCAACTGCCGAATACCTTTTGCCTTGTTCCATGTGCGGGGAAAACCCATGTTCACGCGCCAGCTCAGACTATTGGCAAAGGCAGGGATGTATTCATCGGTTGGAGTAAAAAATTTGATAAAATTCCGCTCGTCGGGGTTGATGGCAAGGTAAAACTCGTTGAGTTGCTGAATCCCGTCGCCGTTGTCGTCGCGCCAAGTGTGCGTACCCAGCCCGTTATTGACTTGCAGGAACACAAACTCGCGCCGCAACTCGCGCCCGGTGTTGTTGGCAAGCGTCAGTTCGCTGCGGATTGTCCGCTGCCAAAAGGTTGCGTGCCAGTCCAAGCGCCCCATGAGCGTCTCTTCGTTGCGGGGAGTTTGTTCGCCGTTGCGTATCAGGTTTTCGAGATTGCGATAGGTCAGCAATAGATTGAACCATTGCAACTCGGTGCGCTTCTGCCAATTCAGATTGGCGGTGTGCGCCCTTGTACCCCGTTGCAGATCACCTGCCAGCGGCAAAAAATCCTCGCGAAAGGCATAAGAACCATTGATCTGAAATTTTGCACTATCGCCGTTGCGAATGTAGGCTTTATGCTCATAGAAATTCATCGCGGTAGCTACGACGCTATCGCGGTTGGTATTGCGCACAGCATTGCGGTCGGTACTGAACTGGTAGCCGGGCACAAAGCGATTGCCTAAGTAGGCAATATCGGCGGTGAGGCGCTGCCAGTCGGACCGAAACGATTCGCCCCCGCGCTGGAAACGATTTTGCATCAGAAAGCCCGTTGTTTGCAGCTGCCATTTGCCCAGCAGATAGCCGGCTTCTGCCCATTGTTGAAAACCATTTGCCTGATTGCCGCGCAGCCTGCGCAAATGTTTGGCTTGTACATAACGCGCTCCCTTTCGCAAACCACCCGAAACCTGCCAGAGGTAGTCGTCCTCAGGCTGGGAAACAATGCCCAGCGAAACATCTTCAATTGACCAATCGCGGTCAAATTCGATATAGCGAAAGCGATCTATCGGGCGGAAATTAGCATCGGTTCGCGTCAAAGATAACTCAGCGTTCCACTCGGCATCTTGCAAAGCCCCCTGCCTGATTTTTTCTCCCGCGTTGCGATAGCCCAGTTGGATGGCGCTGCCGCTGTTGTCCTCGTTGTTCAAATCGGAAAACATGTTGATATCAACGCTGCTAAAGGCTGCTTCTGCAAACAAACTTCCGTTGCCGTGCAGTTTGTAAGAGCCGCCCAGCGTTGCCATTTGGCGCTCGTTGGGCGCAGCCAGCAGGCGCACCGGCGCAAAATTGCCCTGACCTAATCCCGCCCAGATAAACTCGCGCCCGTTGGCGGTCGGGCTGCCTGCCACATAATCGCCACGACCGAAACCGACTTCCGAAAAAGTGATGCTGAAAAGTTCGCCACCCGGTTGCTGCGCCCGCTCGTAGAAGCGCACAATCCGTCCCTCAATGAGCGTATCGCGGGCACGGTACAAAATGCGATTCACGTCCCAAGCCTCTACAGGAAAAATTGCAGGCGCAAGGGCATTGTTAAGACTATCTCCCACATTGGCAAGCAAGCGGCGGTCTTCGTTGCTCAGTTGTGCCAGCAGCGGGTTGCGTGGGTTATCGCGCTCGCGGTAAAACTGTCCGAATACCTGCGTCCGTTCGCCGAGTTGCTGCTGATGCCCCACCTGCAAAATGCTGCGGGCATAGTTTTGCGATACAAACTCTACATCTGCCCGCACCCGCGAAAAACGCGTAATGACAATGCGGTTGGTAAAGGTAATTTCGCCGGTGTTGTAGTCTATTACGTAATCGTAGTTAAAGCCGCGCACCAGCAACTGATTGTCCAAAAATATTTTTTCCGAGTTGGCAAGGATAATGACAAAGCGCTCGCCGTCGGGCCCGCGCAACCTATAGGGGCCAAGTACCCCTTCCTGTACTTCAATGGTTTGCGAAACAAAGCGTCCTTTGGCAACTCCAACGGCAGCTACCGATTGCGCCCGTGCATTGCCTGTACTGTCGCGAGTTGCATAATCAGTTTCTACCATGCCGCCGAGTACATTCTTGAAAAATCTGAGAAAGTGCGAAGGCGATTGCTGCGGCTGCTGCAAAACTACGTCCCCTACGCTCAAAGCAGCCATTTTGTGGCGCAGTTTCATCAGTACGCGGTCAAACTGCCGCACCTGCAAGGTGTTTCCTTCCGGTTGAAAAGGAACATTTTGGTCGGTAAGTACCGCTGTCAGGTGCAAATCTTCGGAAATATTGCCTTCTAATTGCAGGTTAAGCGCGGACTGTACAAACACGTCCTGCCGATTGCCAAAGGCAATGCCTCGCGTCAGGCTCCCGTTTTTTTGCAAACCTTGTACGTTGAAAAGTTGCTCGCGCGGCGGGGCGGTGGTATATACAGGTTTAGTCATGTCGGAAGTAACCTCGCTGTAAGCGCCCGAATCGTACCGCGTCTGGCTACGACGCGCAAGCGGCTTACCCAGCAGCAGCGGCAATAGCCGATAGCAAAGTCGCACAGAGTCGGGCAGCTGCTGCCCCTGTGCGGTTGCCGCCTGAACAACCACCTGATTTTCCTGCAAATCGTAGCGAAGTTGCAAAGGATAGTCGGGGAATGTTGCTGCTATCCGCAACGAAGCGGGCACAAGACTGAGGCTGTCAGGCATTAAAACTGCCGTTGCACGGCTACCATCTGCCGATATTTCAAACTTCAGCGGAAAAGTTTTACAGGTTTCGGGTGGTGGACTTGCCGTCGGTCGTTGTGCCAATAGTTGCAGCGAACTGCCCAACAGTAAACCGCAAACAAACAAATACCTGAGAATGCGCAACAACTTTTTCAACGCGGAATCACCCGAAAGAATTTTGGCTTCACTCAAAAATAAGCAAATTTGGAAAAAGGCTTGCAGAATTGCAGGAAGCCTGTAATTTTGTGGCATACTCATGGGGTGTTAGCTCAGCTGGCTAGAGCGCTTGCATGGCATGCAAGAGGTCATCGGTTCGATTCCGATACGCTCCACAAAATTCTGCCCGTTTTGCCCCTGCCTTTCGTACCAACGAAAGGCTTTTTTGTTTAGCTGACGCATCCCCTCTCAATCGTGTTTTGCATCCTTTGGCTATCTTTACAAGTATGAAAGACATTCGTTTTCCATATGGACTGAGCAATTTTGAACAATTAGTCAGCAACGATTATGTGTTTGTTGACAAAACGCCGTTTATTGCTGCTTTGGAAAATGCAACACCTTTTGCTTCCTTTCTCCGTCCGCGTCGTTTTGGTAAGAGCCTGCTGGTGTCGATGCTGTCGTATTACTACGACATCCGCCATCGCGACAAGTTCGACAAACTTTTCGGCAAATACTACATTGGCAAGCACCCAACTGCTCGCGCCAATAGTTTCCGTGTACTCAATTTCAACTTCAGCGGCATCAATACCGATACGCCCGAAAGCAGCCGGCAAGGGTTTAACTTTTCAGTAAAGTCTTCCGTTGCAGGCTTCTTGATACATCATCCTATTTTTTCAGAAGCCCAGCAAGCGCTGATTATGAAGGAAGAAGATGCAGAAAAGATTCTTAGCACATTGTTCGAGGTTTATAATGCATCAGAACGCCTGTACCTGTTTATCGATGAGTATGATCATTTTACAGATGAAATTTTGCTACAAAGCATAGATAGCTTCAAAAGCGCCGTTTCGCAAAATGGCTATGTACGCAAATTTTACGAAGTCATCAAAAATGCTACGCAGTCGGGCGTAGTAGATCGTTTTTTCCTCACAGGGGTTTCGCCCGTTACTTTAGACAGCCTCACCAGCGGCTTCAATATCATTACGCACCTGACTAAAGACCTGTATTTCAATGATATGATAGGCTTCTCTGAGACGGAGGTTCGGGGCTTGCTACAAATGATCTTAGCCGACAAAACAAAAGAAGCTACTATTACAGATGATTTAAGGCGCTATTACAATGGCTATAAATTCCATCCTGAAAGCCCGCAAAATATATACAACCCGGATATGGTGCTGTACTTTCTCAAAGAGTTTTACCTACGGCAGAGTTACCCCAGGCAAATGCTCGACCCTAACATCATGCCGGACTACGGCAAGATCAAGCGGCTTTTTGAGGTAGCTAACTGGCAGTCAAATGTAGCAGTACTGGAGGAAATCTTGCGTGAAGGACAAATTGCCGATGCCGAACTTTACCAGTTTAGTTTCGAAAAGCCCTTTGGAAGAACCGAATTCGTCAATTTCCTCTACTACCTGGGTAACCTTACCATCGCAGGGGAAAACGACGCAGGACAAATTTTGTTCAAGATCCCCAACCGAGTCATTGCGGAATTATACTGGCAGTACTATGCTTACCTCTTGCAACAACGTGCCGACTTTAAGTACGATGAAATCCGCGTAGGTGATATTCTCGCAGCAATGGCGATGGGCAACGAAAAGCCCTTTTTTGAACTGATCGAGCGCACACTGAAGGCACTTTCCAATCGCGACTTTCAGAAATTTGATGAAAAGTACGTCAAAATGCTTATGATTGCCTATGCTATGCAGTCAGGTATTTTCCTTATCCAAACCGAACGCGAACTATCGGGCGGCGGCTATACCGATATCGAGATGCTAGTGCGCCCCAATAACACTAAGCAACACTTTCAGTACCTGCTCGAAGTAAAATATCTCAAATCGGCTAACCGTGCCAAGCTCAAAACGCTGCAACAAGAGGCTGCAGATCAACTGCGATACTACCTGCAAAACGATAACTTTCTCAAAAGCCAACACAAGCTCAGAGCCTTGTCGGTTGTGGTGATGAAAGACCGCGTTTTTGTATCAGAAATACCTACACCTGATAAATCAGCATAGCTGAAACCCCAAAAGGGAACTTCCAGCCATTGCGCAGCATCGGGCGTTCAATCCCAAAAATACCTTCCAGCAAACGATTGACAGGGCTGCCTTCTGGCACTACGTTATTATCTGCACCCGTTCCCTTGCGTATCAGATTTTTTGGCAACCACTCGGCAATCAAGCGAAAGGCAGCTACAGGCGGAAAAAGTAGCGAATTAAAATAAGTGCTGTAAATAATTTTGCCATGCGGATGATTAGCTGCATGATTTTCTTCAAAAATCTGCCGTAAACCTGTCATCGTATAACGGCGGTGGTGGTGGTTAATTACATCGTGATGACTCCAAAGAAACTGGAATGCCGGAACGCTGACCATTACGTGTCCGCCCGGGCGACATACGCGCTTCATCTCGCGCACGGCCAGCGCATCATCTTCTACGTGTTCGATCACGTCGAAAGCGCAAACCAGATCGAAAGAGGCATCGGCAAATTGCAAGTCCAGTATCGAACCTTCCTGCACCTCAAAGGGCAGTTTATCACGCGTGAATGCAACGCAGTAGGCATCGTATTCTATAGAACTGACCTCGCCGAACGCCTGCAAAAGCTCGGTCGTTCGTCCGGTTCCCGCTCCAATATTGAGGATTTTCAAATCTGTTCTTCCATTGGCAAATTGCTCGATGCGCTCCATCAAAATGCGGTTGCGCACCTTGAACCACCAATTGGTGCGCTCCAGTGTGTAATATTCCTCGTAATATTTTCTTTCCATTTTAGCGTTCTCTCTGGCGCGTTTGCAGGCGGCTGATGATGTAAGCGCCCACTTTTTTGCCTTGTTCCAAGCCGTTTTCAATCGCTGGACGGTAGTGAATGCCGCCGTAAATCCGGCTATCGGAGGCTTCCTGTGCCGCCTGACGGAAGGACGTATAGCTGCGAACCGGCAAGCCATAGCGCACCTCTGTACTGTCCTGATAAGCAAATGGTTCGCCGTACAAATGCGTTAAAATTTCACCGCAAACGCCCGATACTACGCTGTGTCCGCTCGTATATTCGGGAAATGGGGGCGTTTGCAGCAAAGGTATCCATGCTTTGTCTATGTGCTCATTGATATATGTTTCAGGACGCACCAGATTGCTGCGAAACTTTTCATCCCAACAACTGATAAAGCCGTCGGCAAGCCCAATAGCCACCCATGCGTAGGTCTCGGCAGCCCGCTCGAAACTATCCCCGGCGGTGCGACTTGCAATAGAGGCAATGCTGATCCAATGTCCGCCGGGTGTAATTTTCTTGGTTGCATACATTACATGTCCTTGCAAACTGACGTGATAAGGATTACAATCCCAAAAATTTGCAATTTCTGCTTGCTCTTTGGTAAGTGACAAGCCAATTTTATAGACTTCATACGCTTCCTTGTAAAACTTGCTCGCCGTATCGGTGCTGAAAGGTGTTGGAGGCAATGGTGCAAACTGATCGGCACTGGTCAAGGTAAAAGGACGAATCTGATTCCAGTTTGGCTCGATTGCGTCCATGTAGGCAGGCGGAGTAGGCAGCCAACGCCCCGCCGAAGTAGTTACGGTAAACTTAGGTGCGCTGCGCGTTTCTTTGTAGCGGTCGCCCCCAGACCAAGCAATGATATGATTGGCAACAGCCTCCCCTACTTCCATAGAATGCTCGTAAACCGCCTCAGGAATGCCTGTCGCCTTCATTTCTGCATAGATTTTTTCCTGAAAAGCGGCTATCTTTTCTTCTGAGAAAATGAGCTTTTTGCCTACTGTTAAGTAGGCATGGACTGCTGCCAGCGGAACAGAATACTTTTTTGCAGTATCAATGGCAGGCAACGGCTGCAAGTCGGTAAGTTGCCCCGCCAAACTTTTGTATTCCGGATTGCCAAGCGCTACGGTTTCATAAGCTGCTATCGAAGCGTACACATATATCCGTGAAGCGACAGGCGGCGAGAAAATATCATGTACAATCACATCGGTCAGTTGCTGCACTGAACGATGCAGAAAATCAGGATTTGCAAGTTGCTTCTCGTAGTCTTGAGGCGGCTTACAGCCCGAAATTTGCCACAAGAAAAGTATGATTCCAACGCGCAGTAGATACTTCATAAGACGATCGTTGTTTCTAAACATCTATGCAAAAATAATCTTTTGAGCGCTATTCCTCCTCCTGATTACCGCTAACCGTCGGTACAGTAATATTGCCGCCAAAAATAATTGCATTGAGGAACAGGCGATTCGTACCGTACCAAATGCCTCTGAAATTCGGATTGTCGGTAAAGAGTATCACGCGCCCCGCGCCTTCGCCGCTTACGACTATGGCTGGCGCGTTTTGTATTTTTTTCAGATTAGCTGATGAAACATACCCTCCAATTAACGGATTAGCCGTGTATTGCCCAACAGTATTGTAAGGATTGTCCGATGGTTTGAGGAAAGTAGCGCCGTTGCGAAATACCGATACTTTGCGGCTGTGGAAACCAAAACCGATGGGGTGCGTTGTGTCCACATCCATTTCCAGAATAATTCCGCCTATGGACTTTGCACCTTCTATGTAAACCGCGTTGTCGTAGTCGTAGCGCACAGGTTTAGGATTTTTCACTGTATCGGCGGGCATGAGTTTTTCTTTGGTTAAGCCATTGCGGACTGCCCACTCAACGGCGGATTTTTGGGCAATCAGCGTGCCGCCGTTTTGTACCCACATCTTCAGGCGGTCGGTAAAGGTTTTATCCATACTATAAGCGCCGTTTACCATGATGATGGTATTGTAGCGATTCCAATTGATGCGGTTCAGATTGCCGACATCTACCTTGCTAATGGGCATACCAACGCGGGTATCCAACAAGTGCCAAACTTCTCCAGCCTCATAAGGACTGACTCCCTGCCCGACAATCATCAGCGCTTCGGGTTTTTTCAGGGTGCGCACGTAGTTGCTGCCTAAATCTATGCCGTCGGCGCTTCTGCCGCTGCTGATACCTTGAATAGTAATTTTAGCCTGCGTCTGCACTTTCTTCAACAAACTGAACAGCGAATCTGCGCCAATTTTTTGCTGTTGAACAGGCAAAAAAATTGTTCCATAGCCAAAATTTTCGGTTTTCCCGTCAATATTCATGCTAAATGGACGAAAGGCGGCTTGCACTATTGCGCCGCCGTCCAATAGACGGTAAACCGCCTGCGCCGCGTTGTAATCCGTCCAACGAATCAAGTAGCCATAAGAGGATTTTTCAACAGCGGGCGGATTGGCAACTTTGGGCGCGGTTGCTTTTGCGCCTCTGGCAAATGCCGTTCTAATTTCAGCATAAGGCAGATTAAAAGCGTGTACCATTGACCAAGCGGAAGCGTCGTAAAACAGACTATCGGCGTAGGGAATGGACTTTTCAAACAGTGAGCGCACCATGATATAGTTCGGCTGCTCGGTCGGCACGATGTAGGCGCTGCCCTTCTCAAAGCGATTGCCCGCCAGATTGAGCGGCGTTTCCACTTCGTAAACTTCTACTTCGTGTTGCAAACACAGGTTCACAAAGGCATTGGTGCGCGTAGCATCGTTTGCATCGCCAAAAACATAGCCTTTGATAGGACTACGGGCTGCCTGCTCGCGGCTGATGCGGAAAAAATCGCGGCGCATGTTGAGCAATTCGCTGCGTTCGGCTTGTGCGGCGCGCAGGGTCGCTAATGCTGAAAGAAACTGGTTGCGGATGGCAAAAGCAAAAGTAATTTGTCCGGTGGGCGTTTCCTGTACGTGTCCGCGCGAACTTGCCTGCTCAAACAGGAAGCCTGCGCCGCCGTAGAAATTGATGTAGCTAGAACCATAGCCCGGGTAAAGTTTGTCAAATACTTCCCGTGTAAAATATTGAGAACCAATGCTGTTCATCGCTTGTTCAAAGTACTTGCTAAATTTGGGATACACTTGCTTGTAGAGCCTGTCGGGGACGATTGGGTTATCGCTGCTCGGCTTTCCCGGGTCAAAATAGAAGGTAGAGTTTGTACCCATTTCGTGGTGGTCAACGAATACATAAGGTCGCCACTTGTGAATAAATCGGGCGCGCGCTTGCGCTTCGGGATGTACTAACAGAAACCAATCGCGGTTGGGGTCAAACCAATAGTGGTTCATTCTGCCGCCAGGCCACGCTTCGGTATGCTCTCTGTCTAAGGGGTCAGCCACCAAAGGGTTGGCTTTGTGCATATTCGCCCATGTGTTGAATCGGTCGCGGCCATCGGGGTTTTGCACCGGCTCAATGATGATGACCATGTTATTCAGCCAGTTTTTCACTTCTTCACTTTCCGAAGCGAGCAGGTAATAAGCTGTCAGCAGGGCGCTTTCGCCGCCTGATGCCTCGTTGCCGTGTACGTTGGCGGCAATTTGCACCACCAGCGGCTCGTTGTCGTAGGCAGTGGAGGTATTGCGCTGCAAGTGTTTTTGGCGGATGTCTTCCAGTCGGCTGTGATTGGCAGGGCTAGTAATGATTAAAGCTATTAACGGACGATGCTCATAACTCTGTCCGAAGACTTCAAAAGTTGCCTTGTCTGACAGCCGCGCTAGTTCCTGAAAATAGGCAACTACGCGGTCGTAGCGCGTGTGGTGGCTGCCTATCGGATAGCCCAAGAATTGCTCGGGCGTAGGAATGGCGGGATTCATCGCCCCGCTATTGGGATAGAAATAATTTGCCTGCGCCCTTGCGCCAACTACCAGCGCTTGCAGGCATAACATCGTAAGGAACAATCGCTTCATGGGAGAATGATGGAATAAAAACACCTGACAGGCAATATCGGAAAAACTCTTTAATTTTGGTACTTGCTTTCCAGAATCCTCTTTGATGCAAAAGGATGCTTTATGCCCTGCTTCACCTGCTAATTGTGCCGCCTGTATTGCATAAACTGACGAAAAAACTACGCCCACAGCCGCTGGGCGCTGTTTTTTTGCCGGGATTATTATTGAAAGTAGCGGCGGGCTGGGCAGTAATTGTCGTTTTGCAACGCTACTACGGCGGCGGCGACGTGATGCACACTTTTCAGCAAAGCATGTTGCTGCGCGAAATCCTGTTAGAGTCGGCGCTGCGATTTTGGCAGTTTCCTTATGATATGCCGCAGGGCGATTTTTACTACCTCTACGGCTTCCCCGACCTTACGCCGTCTTTTGTTTTCATTTGTAAAATAACGGCATTGGTAAGCCTCACAACGGGCGAAAATATCTGGCTCATCAGCAGCTGGTTTTCAGCTTTCGCCTTTGCGGGCTTCTGGTTGCTGGGCAATGAACTCTGCCGCCGCAACAATGACCTGAAAATACCTGTCTTGATTGCTTTTTTTCTTGTGCCTTCTGTGGTTTTTTGGTCGGCGGGGCTGCTCAAAGAAACGCTGCTCTGGGGCGCTTTGGGGCTGCTTTTTTGGGCGGCGCTGCGCTTGCGTTTCGGCGCACACGGATTGCGGCGGATACCGCAGACAAAAGCTGATTTTTTGAAAGGAAAAATCCCTCACCGTTGTTCGTGTCCCCACGAACAACATCCGTACAATTCTCACGAACAACAGACCACCCGTAGGTGGTTTGTGAGGACACAAACCACGGCAGAAGAAAAAATCACGGCAGTGACGCAAACCACGGCAGTCGTCATCATTGCCATACTCTCCGCATGGCTGATTTTGCAGGTCAAGTATTACATATTCGCGGCTGCTGTGCTTGCTGTGGCGGTTTATTGGCTGCTGCAATGGCAAAAAAAACTGTGGCAGTTTTTTCTAACAGCGCTCATCCTGCTGCCGCTGCTGCTGTGGGCAATTGGTCAGCTACACCCGAACCTTTCGCCTGATGCGCTGGCGATTGCCGTCCACCGAAATTATGAGCGGATGGTTGCCATTAGCGATGCAGACAATCTCATCTGGTTGGATTTACAGCCCGATTTCATCAGCCTGATAAGTCAAGTGCCTTTTGCGCTCAAAGCGGCGCTTTTTTCGCCCATGCCTTGGGAAAGCGGCAACCTGCTGCGCAAACTGACGGGTATGGAAAATCTGCTGTTGTTGCTGCTTGCATTGGGTATTCGCTTGCCTCGTTCCAACCGCTATTTGGCTGAAATTATGGCGGCGGCGTTGTTTACGGCGGCGCTTGCGGCAATGCTGACGCTCAGCTCGCCTAACATCGGCGCGCTTGCCCGCTATAAGGTGAGTTATTTGCCCTTACTTTGGCTGCTGGTTTGCTCAAGCAACCGTTTTTTACAAACTTTGCCCTTTCAAAAACTCAAAGCGCTTTTTTGAGGTTTTATTATTTGACAGCTCTGCAAGAATGCAGGCAAACACAACAGCATGAACGCAACTCCACAAGATTCTATCCGTTTGGACTCCATAGAAGAGGCTATTGAAGCTATCCGTCGCGGCGAGGTTATCATTATGGTAGATGATGAAGACCGCGAAAACGAGGGCGACTTAGTTTGCGCCGCCGAACTGATTACGCCTGAAACGGTGAATTTTATGCTGTCTTCGCGTGGGATGCTGTGCTGCACACTCACCGAAGAGCGCTGCGAGCAATTAGGATTAGACCTCATGGTCGGTAAAAATACCGACATGCACCAAACCGCATTTACTGTTACGGTAGATTTAAAAGGACACGGCGTAACAACGGGTATTTCAGCAAGCGACCGCGCCAAAACAATCAAAGCGCTGACCGATGAAAGCGCTACCCCGGCAGATTTTCGCCGTCCGGGACACATTTTTCCGCTGAAAGCCATTAACGGCGGTGTGCTGCGCCGCGCCGGACACACCGAAGCAAGTGTAGATTTGGCAAGGCTGGCGGGGCTGTACCCTGCCGGAGCTATCATTGAGGTATTAGACGAAAATGGCGAACCTGCTCGACTGCCCGCACTCCGCCAGTTTGCCGATGAAAAGGGGCTAAAATTAGTCGCCATCAAAGACCTGATTGCTTATCGGCTGAAAAGAGAGTCGCTCATTGTCATGGAAGAGCGCGTGAAGATGCCTACCGACTACGGCGATTTTGAGCTGGCAGCCTACCGCCAAACCAACACGGGCGATATTCACATGGCGCTCATCAAAGGCACGTGGGACAAAGACGAACCCGTACTGGTGCGCGTGCATTCCTCCTGCGTTACGGGCGATATTTTCGGCTCCTGCCGTTGCGACTGCGGCAAACAGTTGCAGGGCGCGATGCAAATGGTAGAACAGGCAGGCAAAGGTGTTGTTCTCTATATGAATCAGGAAGGACGCGGCGTTGGATTAGTCAATAAACTTAAAGCCTACAAATTGCAGGAGCAGGGCAGAGATACTGTAGAAGCCAACTTAGAATTGGGCTTGCCGATGGATGCCCGCGACTATGGCGTAGGGGCGCAAATCCTCCGCGATTTGGGTATAAGCAAAATCAAACTCATTTCCAACAACCCGAAAAAACGCGCCGGATTGATCGGCTATGGGCTGGAAATTGTAGAAAACGTACCTATTCAGTTTCCACCCAACAGGCATAACGTCAATTACTTACGTACTAAGCGCGACAAAATGGGACACAAAATCACGATAGACGAATAGTCGTCTTACTTGTACAGGTTTTGATCAATTTGCAGTGGGCGGTTGATGCGCTCCTCCAGCGAGATAAAAGTCTCCGTCCGCTCTATCCCTCTTATCTTCTGGATTTTTTCGTATAAAACCTCGCGCAAATGATTCGTATCGCGGCAGGTGAGCTTGGCAAAAATGCTGTAAGCGCCTGTTGTATAGTTCAGCGTGAGAATCTCAGGAATTTTCGCCAGTTCATTGCAAACCGTTTCGTACATCGAGCTTTTTTGGAGGTAGATACCCAGAAAAGCAGTGATGTCGTAGCCCAACTTGCTGAAATCAATGATGAGCGATGCGCCCCGCACGATCCCCATTTTCTCCAATTTCTTCATTCGCACGTGTACTGTGCCACCTGAAACGCACACCTTATCTGCAATTTCGGTATAAGGAGTTTTGGCATCTTTCATTAACTCAGACAATATCCTGATGTCGATATTATCAATTTCTAAATTTTTGTCGTTCATAGGGCGCTCAAAAAACGATTTTCTTAATGAACAAGTGTAAATATTGCAATTTCACTAAATTTAAATAAAGTTTGTTGCAAAGTTTGCAATATTAGTATTGCTTGTTGTAATTTTGCTACATCAAAACACACACAATGTAGGGTGATGAAACTGGCAGCCATGCCCTCCTGTCTCGGGGGTGGGGATTTCAGGATAAAGCCTCAAGAGTGTGAAATAACTACTTGTTTCACTTTCTTTAGTGCCTAACAACCCCGTGAAGGTTCGACTCCTTCCCCTACAGCTTGATAAACGTTCTTTCAAACCCGATATTTCGGAGCAAAATAATTCAAAAGTTTTTAATGTAAAGGCATTTCATTAAAAACTTTACAATGTAGGGTGATGAAACTGGCAGCCATGCCCTCCTGTCTCGGGGGTGGGGATTTCAGGACAAAGCCTACAGAGAATATGAGTCAATCAATCGCTTGCTTCATTTTCTTTGTAGTTGCCTAACAGCCCTGTGAAGGTTCGACTCCTTCCCCTACAGCAAGCATGTGTTTATTTTATGTGTTGTTTATTGGTTAAGGTTTAAAGAAGACGCGCCATGCGCGTCTTTTTTATTGCAATAGTTAATTTGGTTAATTAATTTTACTCTGTGATTTCTGCGCGAAAAACGTCCTGACCTATTAACTTTGAATACTCTATTAACCGTTCATACCATGATGATTGTACATAAGATAACTGGCGGAGTATTCGCCCTTTTGCTTGCTTCTGTGCTGTTGAATGCCTGTGGCGACGGCGGCAAGGCTGCCCTTGAAAAAGCCCGGCAAGACTCTATCCGAATAGCAGATTCTATTGCCCGCTTAGAAGCAGAGGCCAAGCGTGTGCAGGATTCTATCAATGCCCTGCCCAAAACCATTGCTCAAACAGCCTTACTTAAACCTAATTTAGGTAAGTTCGTAGCTGCGCTACAGCGTGCAGAAATTGCCGCCATGCTGGAAGTAGAAGGCAGCACTTCTTACACGGTATTCGCGCCAACAGATTCCGCGCTGACTGTCGCTAAAATTGACGAACTCATGCAGCCTGCCAACAAAGCGCGCCTTCAGAGATTACTCAAGTTACACATTGTTGAAAATATGCTTCCCGCTGCCAATTTGAAAGATGGCATGAAGCTAAAAACAATGGCAGGTTATGACATTGCAGTTAGTGTGAAAAATGGCAAAATCATGATTGACGGCAACGAAGTTGTGCAGGCTGATATTCAGGCAAGCAATGGCGTTATCCACGTGCTAAAAGGTGCGCTGAAACCTAAAATGCTTTTGCAATAGGTCATAAAACAGCGCTATTTCAACACATAACCCAGCCCTAAGCCCAGCATCAGGTCTATGACTAATCCGAATGCAACGCCGAAGCCGAAGCCATAGTTAATCAACTGCCTGAAATATTGCGCAGCGAAGCTGTAGAACAGGTTTTCAATCTCCTGAGGGTTCATTTCCGATACTTCGCGGACAACGACTTTGCGGATGTCCACTGCATTGACGATGGCCGGCAAATGTTGTTCTGCCGTGTTGAGGACGGCATTAATCAGCGCATCGGCGAGGCTTTGCAGGGTTTCGGGGGCAAGGCTCTGCGGCAGTTTGGGCAACAATGCACTCAGTAAATTTTCCACAAATTGCTGCACCTGTTGGTGATTTTCACCGTCGGTGAATAGCTGGTGCAGCATTGCAAAGGTCTGCGCGGCGAGTTTTTCGGCAGGCAAAATATCGCCCAGTGTTTCCCCTGAAAGCTGGTGTTGCCAGCCTTGCAAGGCATTCTGTAGCCATTGGTGTGTAGCAGGTTGTGCAAGGTATTTTTGCAAGGCTGTTTTCATACACAATGCCAACTCCTCCCGATTCAACATTTGGGCAAGCGCTGCGGGCGAAAGTGTACCGTAGAGTTCCGCTGCCATTTCAAGCGCCGCCCGTAGTGCCAGCGGCAGCAGTTCGGGCAAGGAACGCTGCAAAGGCGTTTGCAGCTCCTCCCAAGCCGTGCTTACAAGGGCTTCGGTGCGTTGCCAGAGGCTCTCCGCATCGCTGATTTGCAACACGTTGGCAAAAGCAGCAACAGGCATTTTCACTAATTCATCTACGAGCAGACTAAGCGCACGACTTGCCGCATCGCTCAATTCAGGTTTTGCCAATAGCGTATCGCTGAGTTGTTTGAGGTACAGTTCATCTACGCGGATACCGATGGTTGAAAGTGGGGTTTCGCCCAACTGCGCCGTCCAGTCGCCGATGAGTTCCTTCAATCCTTTGGATTCACGCCTGAAAAATTCGGGGATGCCCTGCTCGGCAAGTTCTACGACGCTGTCTTTGATGGTGCTTTTATAGACAAATGCACCTGCTTTGTTCTGTGAATACGCCTGTTCGTAAACTTTTTCGGCAAGCAAGTACTTATTGTCTTGCAGCCAACTGATTCCTACGGCAATGATGCCGTCTAACACGCTGTCCAGATTGCGGTTGATGACCTCCATCAGTCGCCCGTTGAACAAGTCGCTGATTTTGCGCTGTGGGTTGAACTCCTGCGCCAATCGGTTTTCTATGAGTTGGTACAGCAACTGGCGCAGCGATTCGCCTTTGAGCTGCTTTTCCAATGCCTGATTGAGCCGCGCTTTGAGCTTTTCCTGCTGCACTTTGCCGACGTATTGCCCCAGTGGAGCTTCGTTGAATCGCTGCCAGATCTGCTCCAAAGGCGGCAGGAGGTAGCGTTTCAAATCGGCAACGTTGAGCGACTGCACCGCCGTTGCAAGTGCAGGCATCGCAAGAGCCGTACCTGTTTCGGCGTATTTTTCCCAATCTCTGCCCAGCCAATCCCTAAGCGTTTGGGTTTTTTGCAGATTTTCAAGAATAATTTGAGCAATTTTTTCAGCCCAAACCCGCCTGCTGTCGGCATTTTGCAACTGATCGGCGAGTGTCTGTCGGATATTTTCCCAAGGCAGATTTCCCAGCGGGAAAGTGGCGATTTTTTCTACTACCTGTGCTCTAATAGCAGTTTCATGCTTCGGCAGCGATTGCGCCGCCCAATCGGTGAGTGCGGCTGCAATGGCTGTGCGGTTGTTCTGCAACCACTTTTCAGGAATCAGCAAATCGGGCTGCGCGGCGTAGTCCCGCGCCTGTTGGCGAATCAGTTCCCTTTTATCTTCAAAAGTAGCGGCGATATTTTGTGGATTGAGCAGCCCTCCCGCTACGAATTTGCCCATATTTTCGGCAAACCGCCCTTGATTTTTGGCAACAACGCCGGGCGTAAAGGGCAACGTGCGCCCTTTCGCCCACTCTATCCGACGGTAAGGACGGAAAATCATGCGTAGCGCAAGCCAGTTGGTGCCATATCCCGTTGCGCCATAGGCAGCAGCGGCCAGCGCCATATCCTGCCAAGAAATGACACCATCGCCATTGATAGACGGCAGAAAAGCCAGCGTCCCGCCTGCCACACCGCCCAGCAGCGCACCCAGCAGCGTAATCGGCTTGAGTTCGCGCCCCATGAAGCGCTCCACCAAATCCAGCAGTTTTTCGTTGGGCATTTTTCGCAGGCTACTGCTCACAACCGCCTCTATGCGCCCCGTAAGCAGAAACTCTAAATTTTGCAGCAGCAGTTGTTGCAGTCGGGCAGGCAGCGAAAGCGACCACGATTGGAAGGCTTCGCGGGCAATGCTCCACGATTGTGCGCCCAATCGTTGCAGGCTCATATGGACGTAGCCCGTTATCAGTTGCTCTGCCTGCCCGCTCATAATGAGTGCGGGCAATTCCTGCTGCATGATTTTTTGCAGCGCTGCCGCATTGGGCGCAATTTTGCCTTGCAGCAGTGCAGGAATTTTTGCATCTGTTTGTCGCAAGGCTTTGTCAAAACGGGCTTGCGAAACCCACTCTCCCCAAGGGCGATAGTAGGCGCTTGTCCAGAAATGATAAGTCGCCCGCTCTAATTGCAGCCCTGCGGCAGGCGCATACAGCCAGCGTTTTTTGGCTTGTTCCTGCCAGATGTAGCGCAAAGCCTGTTGCAGCATTTTAACGGTTTCTTCCTGCGCAATAAAATCGCCAAGCGGCCGCTCTGCCAGCGCCGAGAAACGCAAAACCGAGTCGGCAGGGGATTGCAGCAGCCCTACGATGGCTTTTTGCAGCAAAGTTGCCAGCGGGTCGGCACTCTCCGCATCGCTGCCGGTGGCCAAACGCAAACGATTTTCATTTTGGCGCAACTGCCGGACAATCTGCCCGATGGTGTTTTCTTTGAGAAAGCGGATGATTTGCTCGGTGAGCATTTTGGCAGTTTCCGCAGGATTCTGGCTGTGTTTGTCCAGAATATCTACAATGCGGCGCACAACATCGGCATATTGGCTGACGCTGCCGATAAAAAGTTGCAGGATAATGTCTTGAAACTTCCACTTGATATTTTTGCGAAAAGTGTTGTCTATGATAGATTCCAACTGATGGCGGCGCGATTGCAGCCATTCAATCAGTTTTTGCAACACAACAGGCAGGTAGCTACGCAAAAAAGTATCAAAGCGCTCTGCCAGATTTTCGTTGAGCAGCGAAAAGACGGTCGTTTTTTCCTGCCCAAGCACCTCCCAGAAAAAGTGAGCAAAACTTTCCAGCACCTGCTTGCCCTCAGGCGACTCCACAACGGCGAGCAACCTTTCAGCAAGCGTATTGACCAAGACTTTGCCGTTTTCTTCGCCCAGCAGTGCGCCGACAGTCTGTGTGCGCAAACGCTCCGCCACAGGGTTGAGCCATTCGGGATTGAGCAACAAGGCTTCTGCAACTTCAAAGAAAGTTTCGGTGCTTTCGCGCCCTGCTACGGTGTATAGCTGCCGCAGCGGTTGGGTCAGTTGGCTGCCAAGTGTTTTATAGTCTGTCGGCGAAAGTATATCCGCAAATGTAAATCCTTGAAAGTCAGCGTATAGAATTGTGTTGCTAAGCAGTGGCTTCCTTTTTTGCGAATATTCCAATAGGGCTGTCAATCGGTTTTCCAGCGTTGCCAGCACCTCAGGCGAAAGCAGCAACCCTACATCCACTCTGCCGATGACTTGCGCAAAAGATTGCTGTAAATGTGCATCGTGCAGCACCTGCCTTGCGTTTTCGGTGATGCGTTGAACAGACGCGTAAAATCCTGATATCGCACTTATTCGCTCATTTTCAGGCAGATAGAGCCATAGGCTGCGCATTGCCAAATCCTGCAAAGCATCGGCGAGGCTGTCCTGAAAAACCCCCGGATTTTCTGCCAATTCGCGGCTCAGCGTATGATGGTTGATGATGTCGCGCTCCACCAATCGGCTGATATTGGCAATAAATTCGTCGCGCGTACGCAGCACAATGCCTCCCAACCCAAAGCGTTTGCGAAACAGCATTTGTATCGCAAGGTCGTTGGTGGCATAGCCAACATAAGCGCCGCTTAGGATTTTAGCGAGGAGAGTGGTTAGCATTGATTCAGTTGGTGGCAGCCCTATTGATTATTTTGTTATGAATTTATTGTTCACTTTCATTGGTAAAATGCCGGTAAATTTGAAGAATAGTTTCTTTTAACTCTTGTTCAAGTAGGTTAGCATCAGAATAATCTACCAGTTGATAAAATTTTGACTTGTCCATAATACCGCGTGGGCGACCTGTTTCATCTAAGAATTTTTCAAAAAGTGGTGTTAAAAAATTGTCGCTGATTTTTGTATTTATCCAGAAGCTGTCGTTCATATCCTTCAATGCCACAGGGGGGATACGTTCGTTGACTAACTCCTTAAATCTTTCCTCCCAGATAGGGCCAAAGCCCTGTTGGTTGATATAGGCATATAATGTTTGAGGAAGTGGTATATAGTTTTCAATTTCATTTCGGTTCCACTGCTTAATCAACAGCCCCGACTGTTTATTCTCAATCTGCCTTTTCAGATTGTCAAAAATGGCAAACCCTTTTAAATCCGGAATAAATTTTTTGAGAGAATCAAAATGCTTTTTTACAGCATTCACATCGTTTCCAACAGGATAAGGGTAGGTTTTTTCTTCAATGAATTGAAGAATGTGTGTGTAAGAAAATTTTTTGCAGAATGCTTTGATAAAATCTAAATCTGTGGTGCCTTCAAAGTAGAGCAGATAGGGTCTTTGTTTTGCAATCAGGTATTGCTCATATCCATAATTCCTAAGCATTGATTCTACATACTGCTTATGATTTACCCGATCAAACCGACCGAAAACACTGGAAATCACCTGATCTTTGCTAAAGGCTCTGTTCATCACACTTTCTGAGTGACTTGCTATAATGATTTGGCTGTTGTTTTTCTTGGCAATATCTGATATTTTGTCATAAATATTTGATTGTCTGATTACTTCCAAATGGGCATCAGGCTCATCCAATAAATTTACAGTATTAGGAAATGCCAGCAGGTAGGCAAATAGCAGAATCGCTTGCTTTGTTCCACTTCCTAATGACGATAAATCTACATTCTTCTTTGCTCCTTCATTATAGGTCATTTTCAGCAAACCCGTGGCAGGCACATACTTAGGTGGATTTAGCGTTACCCTGAATAATCCTTCTATCTCAGCTACAAATTTTTGCCAATCAGACTTATCTTCCTTGTCATATAAGAGGTAGCAAACATTTCTTAAAATATCTGATGTATTACCATTGCCAATGTATCTGAGAATAGAGCCTACTTCTAACTTATCTTCCGTAGGTTTTAGCCCGGAAACAGAAGGAAGGAAACCTATTTTCTCATGTAGCAATATTTCAGGAAACTCATACAAGCTCCCTTGTTCATCTTGTGTAAGCCGTACATACACCAGACTATCTCTGCCATAATCAAATTCAAATCCGGTTTGCCATGTTTGACCCTCTGTATATCCTTCTGCGGTGAGTACAATCCTGATATTTTTAGCAATAGGTTTTCCTGCCTCATTGGTACTGCCCTCTCTTACGATTAAGTCAGACCATAATTCTTTGAAGTCTGTAATAGAAATATTCAATAAGTCTTCTAAGTTGATAGCGACACCTGTCCTTTTTTGAGCCTTACTTTTCTTACTAATCCGCTCTGTGCCCCATGCTTTTACTGCAATGGCAAACAGAGAGATAGCTTGTAGCAGGGTACTTTTTCCACCATTATTTGGTCCTACTACTACGACTGCCTGCCCGAGTTCTATCGTTTCATCTTTAATCTGCCTGAAATTTTTTATTCTAATTTTAGTGATCATAAACCCAATGATTTTCAAACTTTCAATACGCTGCGCTTCAATAGTCTTTACGGCTGCGTATCTGTAAAGATAATAGGTTTGCTATCAGGCATGCTGCTGCTGCAAATGCCTTCCCAAAAATTACGCAAAATACGGTAATCAGTTACGCTGCCTTGCCTGCGCCATAGACTTTGATTTTTTCGGCGAGCAGGTATAGCACTGCCATGCGAATGGCTACGCCGTTTTCTACCTGATCTAAAATGATGGATTGGGCCGAATCGGCTACGTCGCTGGTCAGTTCTATGCCGCGATTGATCGGACCGGGGTGCATAATTGTAATCGGTCTGCCGACTTGCTGCAAGAGGCTGCCGTTGATGCCGTAGTAGCGGGCATATTCGCGCAAGGAAGGGAAGTTTTTGCCTTGCTGCCGCTCTAACTGAATGCGCAAAACGTTGGCTACGTCGCACCATTCGAGCGCCTGCCGGGTGTCATGTACGACTTTTACGCCCAGACTTGCCATGTGTTTGGGAATGAGCGTAGAAGGTCCGCAAACCATCACCTCTGCGCCCAGCTTTTGCAGACAGAAAATATTGGAAAGCGCCACGCGGGAATGGCTGATGTCGCCGATGATAGCAATTTTTTTGCCGCCAACCGAACCGAGTTTTTCGCGGATAGAGTAGGCATCCAGCAGCGCCTGCGTGGGGTGCTCGTGCGTGCCGTCTCCTGCGTTGATAATGGCGGCGTTGATATGGCGCGAAAGAAAATGCGGCGCTCCCGGGCTGGCATGGCGCATCACAATCATTTCCACTTTCATCGCCAGAATGTTGTTTACCGTATCCAGCAGCGTTTCGCCTTTTTTCACCGAACTGCCCGAAGCAGAAAAGTTGATGACATCTGCCGAAAGGCGTTTTTCGGCCAGTTCAAACGAGAGGCGCGTGCGGGTAGAATTCTCAAAAAATACGTTGGCAATGGTAATATCGCGCAGCGAGGGCACTTTGCGAATCGGGCGGTTTAACACTTCTTTGAACTTATCGGCCATATTAAAAATAAGTTCTATATCCTGAGCGGTCAGTTCTTTGATGCCGAGCAGGTGATTGACCGAGAGGGCAGCCATATTAAAATTGGAAATTTTTGTTCCTACAATCAATGGTTATTCATTACAAATACCAGCACGCGGATAAGTACGGATTGCACTGAGCATACCGAGACTGTCCAGAAAGGCTACATGTCGCACAGACTTCAGTCTGTAGCTGTCTGATTATCAGGTATTTCAATGATCACAGATAAAGTCCGTGTTACTTTTTGGACAGCCTCAAAAACTACTTGGTAACCAGCCAGATCGCATCTTCGGTAGCGCCTTGTTCCGTCCACTCAACTACTACGCGCTGCGAGAGAATGCTGTTCACGGTGCGCCCTGTGTAGTTGGGCTGAATGGGCAAGTCGCGGCTATACAGGCGGTCTATCAGCACCATGAGTTCTACCGATGCAGGTCTGCCGTATTCTCCCAGCGCACTAAGCGCAGCGCGGATGGTTCTGCCCGTAAAAAGCACATCGTCAATAAGTATGACGTGCCTGCCTTCTACGTCAAAAGGCATAATAGTTTCATTTGCTTGCAAAGGGGCTTCGCGCCGCCGAAAATCGTCGCGGTAGAAGGTAATGTCCAGATAGCCGATAGGTGCATTGCCGCCTGTGATGTGGTCTAAGCGCGCCTTGATACGGTCGGCAAAGTAGCGCCCGCGCGGCTGCATCCCCACCAGTACCGAATCAGTAAAATCTGCATGGTTTTCTACTAACTGGTGGCAGAGGCGCTGCATGGTCAGGTCTAACAACTGCCCGTTTAACAACTGCAATTTTTCCATAAGCCTATAAAAAAGCCGTTTGTTGAAGTTACAAACGGCTTTCTGCAAGAGCAATTATTTTCCTAAAACTTTGGCAACGGTTTCGCCGATGAGTGCGGGCGAATCTACTACTGTGATGCCGTGTTCGCGCATGATTTTCATTTTGGCTGCGGCGGTGTCGTCGTCGCCTCCAACGATTGCGCCGGCGTGTCCCATACGGCGACCTTTTGGCGCGGTCTGTCCGGCGATGAAGCCGATTACAGGTTTGCGGTTGCCGTCTGCCTTGATCCAACGGGCAGCATCAGCTTCTAATTGTCCACCGATTTCGCCAATCATTACGATTGCATCTGTGTCAGGGTCATTCATCAGCAGTTCAACGGCTTCCTTCGTCGTTGTACCAATGATGGGGTCGCCACCAATACCGATTGCAGTAGAAATACCCAGCCCTGCCTTAACGATTTGATCGGCGGCTTCGTAGGTCAAAGTACCCGATTTGGAAACAATACCTACGCGTCCTTCTTTGAAGATAAAGCCCGGCATGATGCCTACTTTTGCCTGTCCTGCGCTGATAACGCCGGGGCAGTTAGGACCAATCAGGCGGGTTTTGCTGCCTTGCAGGGCGTGCTTCACCTTCATCATATCTTTGACAGGGATACCTTCGGTGATACATACTACCAGTTCGATACCACCTTCAGCTGCTTCCAGAATAGCGTTTGCAGCGCCTGCGGGCGGAACGAAAATGATGGATACGTTTGCACCGGTAGCTGCTACGGCATCTTTTACAGTATCGAAAACGGGCAGGTCTAAGTGGGTTGTTCCGCCTTTGCCGGGACGTACGCCGCCAACTACCTGCGCACCGTTACACTCTTTGCCATACTCGATCATTTGTGTGGCATGAAAGGTTCCTTCCGATCCGGTAAACCCTTGTACGATAATACGAGAAGATTTATTGACTAAAACGCTCATTAGGACAGCAATTATTAAGTTTGCGGCAAAAATAGGGGTTTCGGCTTGCATTTATGCACGAATCTTGCAAGTAATTTATTTCAACACCATATGCTTAAGCGCTTCGTTATTTTTTTACTCAGAATTTATCAGGCAGCAATCAGCCCGCTGTATCCTGCGTCTTGTCGTTTCGTGCCGACCTGTTCTGAATATATGGTGCAAGCTGTTGAGAAGCACGGCATTATCAAAGGTTTCCTATTGGGTTTGCGGCGCATCGGGCGCTGCCATCCGTGGGGCGGAAGCGGCTACGATCCTATACCCTAAGCCTTATCACTGTGCAAGAGCAGTGAAAGTTAAACTTCTGCTAAACAATTTACGTTTGAAAATGTTAAAAACCTAAATCAATAATTTTTTTCGCGAAAGCGGTTAAATAATGTCGAATTGTGCTACGGACTAGAATCATTTTTAAGCTAAGGAATAAAGGCGGTGTTCTACCCTTCCACCACCAACACCTGCTGGCTGCTATGATCAAAGATCTGACAGCCGGTATGGACGGCGGTGATCGTGTAGCGTTTGAGTATTACAATTTTTCCGGCATCAAGGGGCAGACAAAAGTCAGCCGCAACGGATTGCAGTATTTCTCAAGCCGTGTAACCCTTGTATTTGCCTGCATAGATCAGGAGTTTACCGACTATTTTCTCCAACAATTGTTTAGTAATCAGTTCATTGAAGTAGGCGGGCTGATCTTGTCGCCTGAAATGGTAGAACGCGAACATACCCCGAATTTCAGCGAGGTGATGAAATATATCTGTCTTTCGCCGTTGGTTTGCACCATGCAGGCTGACAATGAAATGGGGGTAAAAGAATTTATCATGCCTGATACAGATCAGTTTTCAGACCTTTTGTACGAATCGACAATGAACAGAATTGAGCGCTCCGGTTTGTTTACCCCTGAGCAGATGGCAAGTTTTTTCAAATTCCAGATCGTGCCTGACCATTATTACTTGTCTAAGGTAACTAAAGAGGCAAAAAAATTTGCCCGCATCTACACGCTCTTTCATCAGCAAACCAAAATAGAAGTAAGAGGTTATACCATGCCTTTTTCGCTGTATGCCGATCCGAAAGTACAGGAATTTGTTTTCTTCTGCGGGCTGGGCGAAGCAACAACAGCAGGCTACGGCATGTTAGATCTTGCCAATACAGATCCAACTTTGCGCAGCATACCTTACGAACTCAATCAGAAATTACCACCCAGAGTTGTACCTACTTACAGATAAATACCTGAGAACAGCGGCGCTATTTGCCGCTTGCTTTTTTTTGTATGCCTGCCAAACCCGTCAAGAGCAACTTCATGCCCTCATGCAGGCGGGTGAAGTTATTAATAACGATGCCTACGATACACTACTGCTAACCGATTCGCTATTCCCAATCATAGCGACGGATAGCGACGGGCAGCGCCGGCTGATTGATACGGGCTTACCCTGCCTGACTACTGAAACGATAGATGGCGACATAACAGCATTGCTGACAGCGGCTACGGGCGATACGCTGGCAATGCAATTCGGAGCTTTTAATCTTTCAATAGGCAAACGGCAATACAAGAACATTGGCAGCGGAAGGCTGACTAATGCAGCCGCTGCAAACTTGCAGCAAAAAGGTATTGCAGGAGTGATTGGCGCGAACCTGATGCAGCACAGCACTTGGCACTTCGACTGGGAACAGTGCCGCGTGATTGTTGCGCCCTCACCCGAAAAGTTTGCAGACCTGCCGCAGACGATTGCGCTACCTTTCAACCGGAATATTTATCGCAGCCCCAAGTGGCAGGTAAAATTCAATCGCTTTCCTTACCAGATGCTGATGCAGGTAAGCTCAGGATTTGGCGGCGGCGTACTGCTCGATGCTGAATTTACAGCCAATCACACCTCGTTCATGTACGAGCGCATCCCTGAACCATTTGCAACGGCAGACCTTATCTACGGTATTTCGGAGGCCAAAGGGCTGCTAATGGATTCTTTGCAGATAGAAGGAAAATACACCTTCGATAAGATTCCCGTGCTTCACTCGCCAAGCAATTACGGGCTGCTTGGGCTTGCATTTTTGCGGCGCTTTAACCTGACAATTGACTGGCGGCAGCGCACGATCTGGTTGCACCCCACTCAACGCGGCTCGATCAAGTCCCACAGGTTGCCGTAGAGATCGGCAAATACGGCTACTTTTCCGAAGAACTCCTCCGAAGGCGGACATACGATAGTGATATTTTCGTTGATCAGGTGTTGGTAATCGCGGTCAAAATCGTCGGTGTGCAGGAACAGGAATACACGCCCACCTGTCTGATTGCCAATGCGCGAAACCTGCTCGTCATTAGCAGCTTTGGCGAGCAATAGCTTGCAGCCGCCTTCGCCCTTGGGCGCAACCACACCCGGCGCTTGGTTTCGCTCATGCGGGTATCTTCGAGCAAGTCGAAGCCTAACTTTTGGGTGTAAAAATCAATTGCCTCGTCGTAGTCGCGCACGACGAGGGCTACCTGCGCCAATCGTTGGTTCATCGGCAAAGATAGTCCGGCACCGGCAGATATTATCCGCGCATGGTTTTGAGTATCTCAACGAATTGCCGCATCTCGTCGGGCGTACCCATGCTGACACGACACCAACGCTGTCCGTAATCGTCTATTTCGCGCAGGATTACCTTGCGCTTGCGCATGTCCTGTACGTAACTTTTGGCAAATCCATCCAGTGAAAAGTAAACCAGATTGGCATACGAAGGAATATAGCGGATGCCCGCCTGCTTTAAGTAGCTGTACAATACCTCTTGGCTTTCTGTGTTTCTATTGACCGACATTTTGACAAAATCTTGGTCGTCTAAGGCGGCAACGCCTGCGGCTACCCCTGCTTGGCTGATCGTAATACCTGGACGCGAAATAAGCGCCTGCATAATTTTGACCGTATCGGGGTGTGCAATCGCATAACCTATGCGCATACCTGCCAGCCCGTAAACCTTTGAAAATGAACGAATAACTACTATATTGGGATTGTTTGCTGTGATCGGAATCAGCGAGGGCGCATCAATAAAATCGTGGTAAACTTCATCTACGACAACTCTCGTTTGCTTGGAAACAGCCGCTACAAAACTGTGCAGCGCATCGGTTGCTACTTTAGTTCCCGTCGGGTTGTTGGGGTTGCAAACATAAACCGCTGCTGTCTTATTGGTGACAGCCGCCGCTATTTTATCCAAATCTATTGTTTTATCTGCCGTAAGCGGAATATCTATGCGTTGTATGCCCATGCGCTCTGCTACGTCGGGAAATACATTGAATGTAGGTTTGGCTGTTACGATATTTTGCGATTGATCGCGACAGAAAGCAACCGCCGACAGCGCCAGCGCTTCGGAACTGCCTGCACTGATGAAAACTTGTTCGGGGGCTATCTGATGATGAGCAGCAATTTTTTGAATCAGCAGATCGTAGTTCGGATAGCGGTTACATTCTTTGAGTGCATCGCGCATCGCCTCCATTACCTTCGGCGAACAACCGTAAGGATTTTCATTAGATCCTAGCCTAAGCAAATCGTTAGGCAAATCAGAAAGTGGCTGATAGCAACCTGTTTGCATGGCATAAACTGTGCCGGTGTAGGCGCCTGCCGTCAGCAGCGCACTGATTTTGAGCCAGTTTCTTCTGTTCATATCTTGATTGGTTTGATGGATATACAGCCTTTTGATCAAACCAAGTTAATAAAAAAACTGCTGTAATTCCGCCGGAGCGACTAAATTTAGCCGCTTAATAAACACATAGGCTATGATACGCAACGTTTTAATCACAGGGGCCACCTCTGGTATCGGGATGGCTACAGCACGCGCATTTGCCCGCAGCGATTTCCGATTGGTGCTTTGCGGCAGACGGCAAGAGCGATTAGATGCACTATCCGCCGAACTCAGCGCCAAAACAGCCGTCCATACCCTTAATTTTGATGTACGCAATGCTGCGGAAGTAGCAGCAAAAATTGGCTCTCTGCCCGACACCTATCAAACGATTGATATTCTCATCAATAATGCAGGCAACGCACACGGGCTGGCGGCGATTCAAGACGGCGAAATAGCAGACTGGGATGCCATGATAGACAGCAACGTAAAAGGTTTACTTTATGTCTCAAAAGCCGTCATTCCACAAATGATTGAACGTCAGGGTGGACATATCATTAACATCGGCTCCTTAGCAGGACAAGAGGTTTACCCTAACGGCAACGTTTACTGCGCGAGTAAATTTGCCGTAGATGCGCTCACCAAAGGTATGCGCATAGACCTCAATCAGCACAATATCAAGGTAACTTCTATCAATCCCGGGCTGGTGGAAACCGAGTTTTCGCTGGTGCGTTTCAAAGGCGATGCAGAGCGGGCAAAAAACGTATATCGCGGCATGAATCCGCTGACAGCAGCAGACGTAGCAGATGTGATTTTCTTTGTAGCTACTCGTCCTGCACATGTGAATATTGCAGAGTTATTGCTACTGCCTACGGCGCAGGCAAGCAGTACAATCGTCAAACGCGAAAGTTAATCAATCAAAAAACAGCCAGTTGATGCCTAACTCAAACGAGCGGGGCTGTGCGTAGTAGCGCGGCGTGTGGAAATAAGCCCTGCCCGCAATGTCCTGTAAAATATTGTTCACCTTCACAAAAAGCAGCGCCCTACTGATTTTAAAGTTGAAGAACAGATCCAGCACTGGATAACCATCGGTCAGGTAGCGATCGTTGAGGATGAACTGTTGCGTAGCAGGCATATAGGCATTTGCATAAAAAGCTGACTTCCAGTGAAAATCCAGTCCAAACTGTCCGTCTAGCCGGTCTTCAAAAAACCTCCGCTGCATGAAAAACTGCGAGTTGACTAAGAACAATGGTACGCGAAAAACATCTGCGCCGATGTTCTGGCTGAAACGCACTGTAGTCAGCAATTGCAAATCTTTCCATTGGGCTTTCATATTGATTGCCGCGTGGATTAGGCGCACCCCTTCGGTGGTCTGCCTTGCAATGCCGGCCGTGTCGTAGTAAACCATATTCTGGATATTCTCAAAACCTGCAAAGCGCGAAAACGATAGGTATTTGCGCAAATAAGGTACAGGGATAAAGCCTGTGGCATAGCTGAGGCGATCGGAAACAGTAGGAATAAAATCAACATTATCCCATTGGAAGAAGCTACCGAAAACGTGCCGCTGCGTAAGATCAGGGCGGTAAACCGTGCGCAGCCACATTCCCCTAAACCACTTATTGATGTAAATGACCTTAGCGCGGTAGTCTTGCAGAGGCAGTTGCACTTCGGCTTCGGCTTCCATTTTGTGATGCCTATAAATAGGAATATTCGCCGCAAAACCTGCAAACCACTCAGGAGGAAGTTGCACCTGTCGTACAGAATCGCCTAACGTGCTGACATCCATATATTCAGCCGAGTAGTCATAGATGCGGTTGCGGAGGTAGGCACGATAACGAAACCTGTTCCATTGTCCTTTGATGCCCGCTCTGTTGTCCAACTGCTCGTAGTTGGTAGCGTAGCGCAACTCTCGCGCCCGAAAAAGATTGATATTAAACGGAAAATTGCGGTAAAAAGTCGCCAGATTGCCACGCGGATTCTCATCCACATATTCGTTAATCTGGCGCAACCATTCCAACTGATGAAAAACCTGCGTCGTCAGTTTGGCATCCTGCGTAGAGTCTTTTTTGAGGTCGTATTGCTGGTAGAGATGAAAGGTGCGTACTTTTTCGCGGCTCACTACTTGTTCCAGACTGTAGCGCAGCTCCTGCGGGATGACATTGGCCAGCGTTGCAGAGGTGGGAGGAGACAGATCGTCTGTGTTGTAGCCGCCGTTTTCCTGAATCGCATGATCGGAATAAATAAAATGCGCCAGTAGCTTATAGCGCAGATCGCGCGAAAAAAAGCGCGTCATCGCTCCATAGTTTTGCACGGTCAGCATCGGGTCGTTGCGACGCGAGTTTCTGCCCAAAATCTTATTAGATTCCTGTCTTTGGAAAAAAATAGCTGCACTCGCATCGGGCGTAATGCTGCGGGCATGTGTAACGCGCAGACGCGTCCGGCCTTTCCCGCCTTGGATGTAATCCAGATCGGTTACAGGCGAGTAACTATCAAAATAACGTACTTCATCGCGTTGCAGACGATAGGCCTCAAGCGATCGCATGCCCAAGCGCGTGCCTATCTGCTCCGGCTCGCGGTAGAAAATCGGCTGCGCGGCTGTTCCGAAGATGCCCAAATCCTGCCAAGTATTTTCATTGCGCTGTACCAGATTGTAACGGTGGCGATTGGCGTAGGCTGTGTCAATGTAAAGCGTATCAGTAATATTATGGTATAGCGTATGCCAATTGTAGTAGCGGGTAGTGTTGGGCCCATAGCGCACAGAGTCTTTCTTTACTTTGGCAGCGTCTGCCTGTTGCGCCAAAAGGCAGGGCCTCACCAGCATAAAAAGCACTGAAAAAATCAGAGCTGTTGGAAAAAAAACTTTTGCACGGTAATTTGCTGCCTTTATTGTGCTCATGTGCAAGATTCGTACTTTTTGCGGCAGCAAAGCTATGCCAAAAAAGCATATTGAAGCTGTCAAGACTTGTTAAATGCCAGATTGCCCGTAAATTATCTAAATTCACAAACTCAATTTGTTACCCCTTTGATACAGAGCTTAGGCTTTCGGTTGTTCTTGTTTTTTTTCCTTGCAGATATTGCGCTTCTGGGGATGCTACTCTGGGAAGACGATCGTTATGATATGCCGCCGCTCGCTGTGATTGCCTCCGAGTTGCCGCCGCGCACTGCTGCAAGCACAGAGATTATCTCTGCGGTAGCTTCGCCTACTGCCCGAAGCGCCGCCGCAGATACGGCATACCAGAACCGCGGCGTTGTAGTAACTCCCATCAACGGTGTAGAGCATACCGCACTGCCGAGATTAGGCACTGACATCCGCACATCTAAAGGCAGCGTAGTGGATAGTACCAACCGTTTCCTGCTTAAAAGCACCGGTACGGTAGGTGATGACTCCCGCACCACCCATACACCGACAAAATAACCGCTTATCTGTTTGATTGACTGTGGATTATTGTTGCACGGGCCGTGTAATGTCCCCCAAAATTTAGAGCATCGAATAATGCGCAAGTGAATCATCTACCATGCAGTTTTTATCTACATCAGCACACCTTAGAGGGCGTATTACAGGGCAATTATTTACCGATATTGAGAGGGTGTCCAAAAAGCAACACAGACTTTAGCCTGTGATTTGCTAATCACTTGATAATCAAATAACTACAGAATAAAGTCTGCGCTACATTCAGCCTTTTTAGACAGCCTCGATTGACCCATCATCCAATTTATAATCAATAACGCCTCTCCTATCTACCTTCAACAGGGGAAAATAAGAGAGGCAAGTACAGAGCGAATCATGCACAAAATAAAGCTAATCGCGATTGGTTTGCACTACTTTAGGACTGCCCCTGTAGCTGATTTCTGCTTCGCCCGTAGTATTTGTTATCACTTTTTTGTCGGCATGAACTTTTATGTTGCTGCTACCTGCTGCTGTGGCGATTACTTCCTTTGCTTTCATGCCGAAAGCATTGCAATCAGCTTCCTGTGAGGTATTGATAATCAGTGTATTAGTTGTCCCTGCTAACTGTAAAATAGAACTGCCGCCAAGTGAGGTTTTAATATTTTTTGCCTTGACGTTGGCTTCACATGTAATAGCGCCGTCCAGATTCAGGTCAAAATCTTTGGCTTTGAACTCGGCTACTTTCACCTCTCCTTCACCTTTGACTGACAATGCGGCAAGCATTGGTAAGCCAACCATCACGCGGACATTCTGCACTTCTTCTTCGTTAGCCTTATTGATGATTTTCAATAAGTTACCTTCCTGCACAACACTAATACCCGTCAGCGCTTGCTCATCATCCGCATCTATAACAAGTTCAAAGTGCTTACTCCGACTGATTTGCACATCATAATTGCCCTCTAACGATAGTTTGCTGAAGTCGGCATAATTGGTGTAACGCTTGGCATGAATACCGATTTCCTGATCATCAAATGCAGTTTTAGTCTCTTTTTCGGGACAGTTGAGGCACTTCAGCCCCTCTTCGGTAAATTTCCAGCGGTGGTTGTTGTCAAGGTCGCCCACATTGTAGCCGTGCGGGTAGAGCGTATGGCGCAGGATTCGCCCCAGACTTGGGTGCATAATAAACTCCTGCCCATACGGTACCAGCAATTCTAAGTTGATATGTTGTCCGCGAAAGACTGCATTGGCATCCAGCCCATAACCTTCGTCGAACCGAAGGACATTTGCCTGTTGTGTAGCATTGTATCGCACCATTCGAGCATTTTCCAGCGCATTTTGTGCATTGCTGCCGCGTGCTTTTACCATGCGCACCAATTTTATTTCACTACCCTCGTAGCCTTTGATAGTTAGCTCAACTATATCAAATTTGTTCTTGGCAAGTTTATTGACCTCCAGTACAAAAGGCGCTTGTGCACTTGCGAATACCTGTTCAGTGCGCAGGATTTCCTCTGTCTGCCATTGTTGCAATACGAAAGGCAGCATCGCTGAAGTGAGCGCAATACCTGAAATCCAGATACCAAACAGCGACCAGCCTACTACCGAGCCTACAATGTGGCGTTTAGTAAGCAGCGACAGCCCGGCAATACCCAGCGCAATCATCGGTACAACTACCGTGATAAACAGCGAAACAATTCCCATTACAGGTACGCTATTGCTGAAGACCCTTAGCGGAATACTATCCACATGAATGTCTGTGTAAACCATACCCATCAGCATACTGAATAGGATAACCAACGAGATTACGCTGATGACAGCCACCACAATCATCGCCGAAGCAGCTACTACGCGCAGCAACTGCCCCAGAAAATTGCCAAAGGGCTGGATAATTTGCGTCAGCGAGGCAATGATCAGCGACAGCAAACGGAATGGGAAGAGCAGAATTTTGACAAAGGTATTTTCCTCGTCCTGCTCCGGATCCATGTTCAGTCCTTCTTTGATTTTTCGCTCAATATTAGACAAGGTAACAGGTTCGCCTTCCATCTGCATTTTGTCGGTGAGGGTTTTAGCCTCAGGAGTAATCATCCAGAAGATCAGATAGGTGATAATTCCCACCCCGCCTAAGAAAATTCCCAGTATGAACAGCAATCGCACCACCAGCACATCTACCCCGAAGTACGCCGCCAGACCACCTGCAACACCGCCCAACACGCGATCTTCGGGATTGCGGAACAGCCGCTTGTAGCTTTGGTCATCGGGCAAATCTTCTGCGCCGGGCAACACCGCCCAAAGGATAGCATATGTTACGAGCGCAATGCCGCTCAGAGAGGTAAAGTAAATCACATCTACCAGCGTAGCCATAAACGCCAGCCGAATCCAAAGCGGGTCAATGCTCAGGTAGTGCGCAATACCGCTTGCTACGCCGCCGACTAACTTGCGCTTCAGGTCGCGGTAGAGTTTGCGCGTGCTGCGTTTGGTTTTTGCCTGCCGGTCGGTTTCGGGTGCCTGCTTGCTGTGCAGCGGCTCCTCTGCCTGCAATGGCTCTTCAGAACGACGATAGGCAGTATTGCTATCGGCTTCTGCTGCCTCAAAATCCGAAACGCTACCCATCGTAGCTATCAGGTCGTTGATGTCTTCAACAGTAATCACCTGCTTGTTTTCGCCCAATCGGGCAAGAAAAATTTCGGCGATGCGGTTTTCTATGTCTGAAATAATCTCTGCGCTGTCTTCGTAGGTAGAAAAATAGCGGTTAATACTCATGAGATATTGTTTCAGCAAATCGTAGCCGTCTTCCTCTATATGGAAAATAATGCCGCTGATGTTGATACTGATATTCTTTTTCATGGTGAATGTCAAATCATGCTAAAGGATGTGAAATATAGTTATGAGGTTGCAGCGATCAGGCTTGTAAATTGACAATCGCCTGCGTGGAAGCAACCAGTTCGTCCCATGTCTGACGCAATTCTTTAAGAAATCTTCGCCCCTCTTCGGTGAGTGTGTAGTACTTGCGCGGTGGCCCAAAGGCAGACTCTACCCACTTGTAATCTACCAGCCCTGCCTTGCGCAGTCGGTTCAGCAGCGGGTAAAGCGTTCCCTCTACCACCACTATTTTAGCGCGGGTAAGCTCTTCCAGCATATCGGAAGCATATATTTCCCCACGGGAAATAATGCTCAGAATGCAAAACTCCAGCACCCCTTTGCGCATCTGAATTTGTGTATTCTCAAGGTTCATGATCGTGTCATAGTTCAATGGTTCGCTAAATTACCCAATCGCTACATGGTGATATACGGAACTAAGTTAAATAAGTTACCTTGCAATACAAAGTACCTTGCAAAAAAATTTCTTCTCTGACCCCTCACAGAAAAAATTAATACTGAGCGCAAAAATAAATTTTTAGAATAATCAGCTGATAACCAGCACTATGAGATACAGACTCGACTCTTTCCGAGTATTTAGATTTGCGTATGCGAATATAAAATTTTGTAGTTCAAAAAAGCGAATATATATTTGTGGCAGATTTAAGAGCAAATAGTTTTTTCATTTTCATATTTACTGGTGAGACTAAAGGATACGGCAATGTCGTATCCTTTTTTATTTTTAGCTCTTAGCGGAAACAACTACCCGCCCGATGATAGTATTAATTACCAGTATGATACGCCTCCTGCTATTATTTCTATTGCAGCCGATGCTGATTGCAGCACAAACAGCCGCAGATTTTCGCGAGGCATATGCAAGTGAGTATCAGCGGGCTGAAAGCTGGCTACGTCGTCATTTAACGTGGCAAATGTTTACAGAAAAGCATTTCCCTGTAGCACTCGCAGCGGCTTTCCCGGAAATGGTGCGCTATAACGAACTCAGCAATTTGCTTGAAACAACTGCGCTGGAATTGCTCTATGTAAAGAAAGGCAGCCGTGCTGTGGATTTTTCCATCGGGCAGTTCCAGATGAAGCCCTCGTTTATCGAGCAATTGGAAAAGATGGCAGATTGTCCCCTACTGACCGTGCAACAACGCCAATGGCTGCAACTGCCTCATCTACCGCAGCAAGAAGCGCGTAGCCTCCGCATCCAACGCCTCAAACTGCCGGCTGCTCAGTTGCACTATCTCCTGATTTTTGAACGCATTGCAACTTGGCGACAAGCTACTCAACTGGCGTTGTGCACCACCAGAGAGCGCGTCAAACGATTAGCGGTTTTTTACAATGCGGGGCTGCACATTAGCACCGAACAGTTGCACTATTACCTGCAAACGCCACTTTTTCCTTATGGCAAACGCTATGCAGGGCCACAATATAGCTACGCCGATATTGCATGGGAGGCATATCGGAGACTGTACATACAATAAAAAAACCCCGCCTGAAAACAGGCGAGGTTTTTCCAAACTTACAACTTAACCCTATTGATTTGAAAAAAGAAATTGAACATCCTACCATTTGCAGTCCTAAACCTCTTGTGCCTGAAATGGCATAGAAACGTAAGCGCTCGTGTAGTTCTCAAAATTACACAAAAAAGCTAGTTTAACAACCTTAATTTATGTTAAATAGTTTTCAGCAGGTTTTCTTTGAGCAATTTGAACTCTTCGGGCGTGATTAAGCCTCTGTCTAACAGGTCGGAAAGTTCGCGGAGTTTAGTTAGCGCATCGCTGGCGTTTGTAGCACGGCCGCCTGCCGATTGGGGCTGTTGTTCGCCGCCGGTAGCTTTGCCTGCATCTGCCGTTGCTTTCTCTTTGCGCAACTCTTCCACAAAGGCTTTGCCGCGCTCAAACTGTTTTTTGTAGAAATCCTTAAAAGCCTCAACGTCAAAGTTCTGCATCGTGCCACCGTTTTCAAAGTGAGTCATAAACACCTGCCCGACGGCATAGGTAGTAGCCCCCGAAATAGCGGCCATGCTCACCCCGCCGATGACACTGCCTAATCCCGGAATAATCTTAATCGCTTCTGCACCCATGCGTGAAAGCGCACTACCCGTTAGGGTTGCAAGCAAAGTTTTGAACTGCGATTCGGAAAAATTGGTTTCGTAAATCACGCACAACTGTTTGAGCATATCCATCTGAATAGCCGTAACGGCTACCATATCAGCCACCGGGATTGGGATAAGTCCCGCCCCCATTGACCATATCACGCTGCTTTTAATCACAGCTTCGGCTTTATCTTTTCGGCTGCCCATGCTTTCTTTAATCTTGTTTAAAAAATAGTCTATCATTGTTGAAGCGTTTGAATCCGACATCGGAAACTCTATGGTATTGAACGGATGCCGCCTGATAAAGTTAGCCCTTATTTGTTCTTCTCATCGCGCTTGGTGATTTTGCGGTCGGGCAAATGCTCGTCCAAAAAGCGATTGATTTCGTCAATGCTCTTAGTGGAAACAATTTCGCCAAACGAATTGATACTTATTTCAAAGCCTTCCAACGCTTTGTTTACTTTTGGCTTGGCTTGTTCTTCCGTCGGTTTTTTGCTGATTTTCTTTGGCATAACAGGGATGATTAGATTGCAACAAATTTGTTGAAAACCATTTACACTTAGTAATTTACGAAATAAAATTGAAAAAACCTCATTAGCGGCGATGCGCACAATTATCTGCAATATGAAATTTATGCTGTTGGGCATACTGCTGGGCGGTTGCAGTTGGTTGTCGGTCAGCAATGACTTGGATACGCCTGTTACGATTCCCGAAGGACAAATTCGCTTGCAAACAGACAATATTGTTTATATTTTCAGCAGCGCGGGCGATATTCCGGCGGCCGATGCCAACGGCTACCTGCCAATGCCTATCGGCTTTTTGAGTTTGTATCGCCAACTGTCCTCTGCCGACCGCCGTTCGGCACAGTTGCGTTTTACAGGTTTTGACGCGCGTAACATTCGCCCGCCTTTTCGCGTGGAGCGCAACGTTTCGCTGACGCTTTTTCTGGGCAATACGCGCAGTTTTGCCGCCACCGCCCCCGACGACCTGCAACTGATCATTACAGAAATTGCGGGCAATACCATCAAAGGCAGATTTACGGCTAATGCAATTAACATCGCCAACCAAAACGAGCGCCTGCGCGTTACAGGCGGGCAGTTTCACATCAATTTTACTGAACAATAAGCAAACAAACATATGATAAAAGTAGAACACATCGGAATTGCCATCAAAGGGCTTTCAGAGGCCAATGAACTTTTTCACAAACTTTTTGGCAAAGCGCATTACAAAATTGAAGAGGTAGGTAGCGAAGGCGTAAAGACTTCTTTTTTCCAAATGGGCGAAACTAAAATTGAACTTTTAGAAGCCACCCGCCCCGATAGCGCAATTGCCAAATTCATTGATAAAAAAGGCGAAGGGCTACACCACATTGCCTTTGAAGTAGTTGATATTCAGGCGGAAATGAAGCGCTTGCAGGCAGAAGGCTTTCAACTGCTCAGCGAAACGCCCAAGCGCGGAGCAGACAACAAACTCATTTGTTTCTTGCATCCTAAATCTACGGGCGGCGTACTGGTAGAACTCTGTCAGGAAATTAAACCAGAAGAGGTATGATACAGGGCGCGCAATTTTTGGGTTTTGGCAGAAGCGGACAAAGCGCCGTAACTTTTCCTTCCATCAATCCACGCACCAACGAGCCTACGGGCTTTGTTTTTTACAGAACTACGGAAAGTGAATGCCGATGCGCCGTTGAGCTTGCCAAAGAAGCAGCCGAGGAGCTGCTGCAAATCAGCGACCAACAGCGGGCTGCCTTTCTACGCGCTGTTGCTGCCGAACTGGAAGCCGCTGCCGAGCCGCTCATGCAGGCAATTATGATGGAAACCGCGCTGCCGCCGTTCCGCATTATGAGCGAACGCATACGCACGCAGTTCCAACTTACCTCTTTTGCCGACTTATTGGAAAAAGGCGGCTGGCAAGAAGCGCGAACGGATGCCGCCCAACCGCAACGCCAGCCAATCCCTAAGCCATCCTTACACAAAACGCTCATCCCGATTGGCCCTGTGGTAGTTTTTGGCGCAGCAAACTTCCCCTTAGCCTATTCGGTGGCAGGGGTGGACAGCGCCGCCGCATGGGCTGCCGGCTGCCCTGTGATTGTCAAAGCGCATCCCGCGCATCCGCGCACAAGCGAACTGACCGCCGAGGCTATCGTTAAGGCTGCCAAAGATACCCAAATGCCCGAAGGTATTTTTTCTATGGTGTTCGACAACGGCACAAACGCGGCGCGTTGCTTGATACGGCATCCTCACATCAAAGCGGGCGGATTTACAGGCTCATTGGCGGGCGGTATGGCGCTCTACCGCTTGGCGCAAGAACGAGCAGACCCGATTCCATTTTTTGCCGAGATGAGCAGCGTCAATCCTGTGTTGCTTTTGCCCGAGGCGCTGCAAAATCGCGGCGAGGCAATCGCCAAAGAACTGACGCAATCCATTTGCAACAACATGGGGCAGTTTTGCACCAAACCCGGTTTGCTTTTCATGTCCGAGAGCGACGCGACCAATCAGTTTTTGCGTCATCTTTCGCAAGGCATTGCGCAAGTTCCGGCTGAAACGATGCTCAACGCGGGCATCGCTACGAACTATAGCCATCGCCGCACGCGCGCGATGGAACAAACAGGCGTAGAAATTCTGGCGGTCTCCGACCGCAAAGCGCGATTGGAAGACCAAAACGTCGGCATTCCTACTTTGCTGAAAATCAGCGGGAGGCGGTTCACAGAAAACCCGATTTTCGCTGATGAAATTTTCGGCCCTTGCAGCATAGCCGTTGTTTGTCAAAATGAAAGCGAAATGTGGCAATGTCTGGCGCAGTTGGAAGGACAACTTACTTGTTCCATTTTTGGCGAAGAACAGGAACTAACAGCCCGCCGCAACCGCTTGTTTGCCATGATGGAAAAAGCGGGTCGGCTGATTTTCAACGGCGTACCTACGGGTGTGGAAGTATCGCCGGCAATGCAACACGGTGGCCCGTTCCCCGCCACCACCGATACGCGGTTTGGTTCGGTTGGCGCCGATGCGATGCGCCGCTTCCTGCGCCCCGTCGCCTTTCAAAATTGCCCCGAAGCCTTGTTGCCGCTATCTTTGCGGTAGCGGGATATTCTCAAAACCTGACAGGCTTTGGAAACCTGTCAGGTTAAAAGCATACTCTCAGTCTTAAAAATGACAGAAGCTAATACATTCACTATCAGCAAATTATTGCGACCGCATATTGCGGGGTTGAAACCCTATTCCTCCGCCCGCGATGAGTACAGCGGCAAAGAGGGCGTATTTCTGGATGCCAACGAAAACGCTTTCGGTTCGGTTACCGAGCAGCCTTTCAACCGCTATCCCGACCCCTATCAGCACGAACTGAAAGCCAAAATTGCCGAGTTGAAACATTGCCGCCCCGAACAGATTTTTCTGGGCAACGGCAGCGATGAGGCGATTGACTTGCTCTATCGCGCTTTTTGCGAGCCGTATTTGGATAACGTCATCATTTGCCCACCTACCTACGGCATGTATGAGGTAAGCGCGGAAATCAACTGCGTGGAAGTGCGCCAAGTGCCGCTCACCGCCGACTTCCAACTGCAACCGCAGGCGATTATGGAAGCAGTGGACTGGCACACCAAACTCATTTTTGTTTGCTCACCCAACAACCCGACAGCCAACAACATGGCGGTGGACGACATCCGCTACTTGTTGGAACACTTCCACGGACTGGTAGTGGTGGACGAGGCATATATTGACTTTACCACACAGCCGAGTTTTGTCAAGTCGCTGGAAGTTTATCCCAATCTGGTCGTGTTGCAAACTTTCTCTAAGGCTTGGGGACTGGCTGCTTTGCGGCTGGGCATGGCGTTCGCCTCCCCCGAACTGATTGGCGTTTTGAACAAAATTAAGCCGCCGTACAACATCAACGGCGTAACGCAGCAACTGGCCTTGGCGGGGCTGAACCGAACTGATGTTTTCCGCGAAATGTTAGCCGAAACCCTGCGACAGCGCGAAATGCTGGCTGAAACCCTGAAAAGTCTGCCGCAAGTGTCGCATGTGTACCCTTCCGATGCCAACTTTTTATTGGTAAAAACCCCGCGCCCTAAGGAATTGTACGATTTCCTGACGCAAAAGAAGGTCATTGTGCGCGACCGCTCTAAGCTGGCGCTTTGCGAAGGCTGTCTGCGCATCACCGTAGGCACTGCCGAAGAAAACCGCCAACTGGTCGCCGCGATTCAGCAGTTTGTGTAGATGGATGACATCCTGAAATATTACCTTGCCAATACGCTTGCCACACCATCGGTAATGGCAGGGCGACTGATGCACCCTATTACGCACATGCGCTACCCTGCAAGACAGGTATATGCGCGTTTGCAAAAGTATGCCGATGATTTCTTTGCCAAAGGCACCGAACCCCGCCTGATCAGCCTGACCGGGCTGCGCGGCGTGGGAAAAACTACGCTGCTCTGGCAAATGGCAAACCACATCAGCAACAGCTATCGGCAGCAGGTTTATTTCTTTAATGTCAATACACTTAAAAATCTGGGAATCAGTTTGTTTACCGCTCTGGAAGCCTTTCAGCAACAGATTATTCAAAAGCGGTTTAATGAGCTGACATCGCCGATTATCTTGCTCTTTGATGAGGTGCAGGACGATGAGCAATGGGCACAAACGCTGAAAATTTTGTACGACGAAGCAAGAACGGCATTCATTCTTTGCACAGGTTCGTCTGCCCTGCTGCTTAACAGCACAGCAGATTTGTCAAGGCGAATGTACCTGCAACGCGTGTTCCCGTACAGTTTCAGCGAGTTGCTGATCGTTCAGGATGCAATGCAGCCTGCTTTGGGGCTGTCCCTGCCCGAAAAGCAGTTTTCCGACCAACTCAGAGAAATCATTTTTTACAGTGAAAATGCACAGGCATGTCATCAGCAACTTGCTGATATTCAGGACAAAATGCAGTCTGTTATCAATTCCTGGCGGTTGCAATTACCAGACCTGCCGGAACGGTATATCAACTACCTGAATTTTCCCAATCTGCTGTTTTATGATGATCTGGATGCTGTTCATCAAAGCATCCTTGATTTGCTCAAACGCATCATTTATGAAGATATTCCGATGCTCAAACCTGCCTACGGCGATTTGAGTAAGATAGAAAAACTGATGTTGCGGCTGGCAGGCTCTGATGAGGTGAATCCTGAAAAGCTGGCAGGCATTATCGGCATCAAGCAACAGGCTGTTCTTGAACTGCTGGATTTGCTTGTCAAAGCTGAACTGATGCATGTGCTGCTGCCTTTTGGTGGGCTTGACACCAGGATTGCAAAAAATAAAAAGGCGTTTTTCATGTCGCCCTCACTGCGTCGTGCGCTGCTGTACACGCTTTATGGACAAACACTGCCCGAACAGTATCGCAGTAAATTGCTGGAAGATGTTGTGATGATGTATCTGAAAAGAATTTTGCCGGGCAGCATCATCTCATTTACCACCGGCAGCGCGACAGCTAACCCCGATTTTGTCATTGAAACGCGCGACCGTCCGCTGGTGCTGGAAGTCGGTACGCATAAAACAACGGCTGCACAGGTACGTGCCGTTCCTGCCCGCTACGGGCTATTAGTATCAGGCGGTACTGATGTGCCCGCATGGAAAGAAAATATCATTCAGTTGCCTTTTAACTGGTTTTTGTTGTTGTAGAAACAGCAACGCACACTACTTTTACGCCTGTCATGTCTTACTTCCAAAATATCATCACCGCAGCCCAAACCCTCTGGAAAGGTATCTGCCTCACAGGCAGGCACTTGCGCGATGCTATCCGCAAGCCGCGACAGGGAACGCTGCCCGTAAGCGATGCGCAGTATTTCCATCAGGAACAAAGCATTATCACGCTGCAATATCCCAAAGAGCGGTTGCCCGTGCCCGACAACGGGCGTTATAAGTTGCACAACCAGATAGACGACTGCATCGTTTGCGACAAGTGTGCCAAAATTTGTCCGGTCAATTGCATTGATATTGAGGCAATTAAAGCGCCCGAAGCCATTGGTACTACCTCTGACGGCACGCCTATCCGCCTTTATGCAGCAAAGTTTGATATTGACATGGCAAAATGCTGCTTCTGCGGACTTTGCACCACCGTTTGCCCGACTGAATGTCTGACAATGACCCCTGAATACGATTTCAGCGTATTTAATTTGGAAGAACTCAACTTTAAATTTTCCGACATGACGGCAGAAGAAGCGGCGCAGCGGCGCGCCGAAGCCGCCGAACGGGAAGCAGCCAAAGCAGCCGCCAAACAATCGGCAGCGCTTGCCAAAGAAACGCCGAGTGTGAAAACTGCCACAGAAGGCGCAGCGCCTTCCCCTAAACCCGCAGTAAAGCCTAAGTTAGTGATAAAAAAACCACCCACGCCACCACCTGCCGAATCGTAACGCATGGAAAACAACGGACTGCTGTTCTATCCCCTTGCCCTGATGGCAGTTAGCGCCGCGCTGTATGTGCTTTTCACAAGCAATCTGATGCGTGCCGCCCTTGCCTTGATGATGGTATTTCTCTCATTGGCAGGCATTTACGCGTTGGCAGGTGCAGAGTTTGTCGCAGCGGCGCAAATCATGGTCTATGCCGGTGGCATCCTGATCATCCTTGTTTTTGGTTTGATGTTTACCTCAGAAAAAGACGGGCGACCTGCTACTTCGTCGCACCAATACCAAGGCATCGCTGCTGTTTTGAGCATTGCTTTGCTGGCTGCATTGGTTCGGCTGGGGCTACATGTCTCGCAACTGCCGCAAAAGGCAGAGCCGCCTTCCATTGTAGCATTGGGAACTGCCCTGCTTACCGATTACGTACTTCCGCTGGAAACGCTGGCGATGCTGCTGCTGTTGGCATTGGTAGCAAGCGTGTATATTGCATCACAAAACAACACCGACTGACAGATGATTGCGCAAATCGCTAAATGGTACTTCCGCAGCATTGGCTGGACAATCAAAGGAACCATTCCCCCCGATATTAAAAAATGCGTGGTAGTAGCTGCGCCACACACCACCAACTACGATTATCCGATTGCGCTGTCAGTTTTTTATACGCTCAATCTGCCGGTTCGTTTTTTGGGAAAAAAGCAGCTGTTCAGTTTTCCGCTGGGCATCCTGATGCGGGCAACGGGCGGCATCGCCGTGGATAGAAGCAAAAACAATAATCTGGTGGAGTACATGGTCAATTTATTTACCCAACATGAGCAACTCTACCTGCTCATTCCGCCCGAAGGTACGCGCCAAGCCGTCAAAGAGTGGAAAACAGGCTTCTATCGCGTGGCAGAAGCAGCAGGCGTACCTATTATTCTGGGCTACTTGGACTATGCCAAAAAGGAGGCGGGCTTTGGAAAAGTATTCTATCCGACAGGCGACATTGAGGCAGATATGAAAGAAATCAAGGCATTTTACAAAAATGTTACGCCGAAATATCCCGACAAGTATCGCACAGCAGACTAACTTAACCATTTATTCATTTGCCTGTGGGCAAAACATTTGCTATATTTGTTAAAATGCTTTATGCAACCTGACTATTAAGTAGTTCAGCAAACTGTAAGCGACGTGCAACGCACGCTCTTTAGGCTATGTAAGTAATTGACATTCAGTAAATAATCAACACGCACCTTCAAGAGTGCGATACATTTTAATTTACCCAATTAATCATTTCCTGTAAACTAAATCCAAACAAACGCCATGAGCGACACACCTCCAAATACTTCATTAGTGCCTTCTGAAACACCAAAACAGGAGCAAGGCAAATTTGATTTCAATAAGTTGATGGATGATGCCAAAGCTATTTTGGGTATCCTACAAGAAAAAGGCAGCGAAGTAGCAAAAGAAATTCAGGAAGAATTAGACGAGATTCGCGCTAAAATGGCTGATGAAGCCACCCGCGAGGAGTACAAGAAAAAAGCAATGGACACCTTTGCCTCCATTAAAAGTCGCGTAAAAGAACTGGCAGACGATGCGGACGACGAAGTAAGAGAGACCTTTGCAGAGTTGCGTCAGGAATTTGACGAAAAAATCGCCAAAGTAAAGAGCGGCGAATTGATGAAAGAAATCCGCGAAGAATTAGACGAATTCAAAGAAGACGTTCAGGAAGCTTTTGCTGGATTGAAAAATCGCTTTTTTGGTGAGAAGAAAAGCGACGATGCACCTGATAAGCAGTAAAGTGAAGATAAAAGGAAGCCCGATACATAATATCGGGTTTCCTCACTACAGCTGGTTAAAATAAGACTAATTCATATTTGTTGCATATACGCTAAGCTTGTTTTTCAACTCTTTACGGGCAATGTGAATGCGATTCTTTACCGTTCCAATCGGAATCTGCAACTTGTCTGCAATCTCATGGTATTTAAAACCACGAAAGTGCATCACAAAAGGTACCCTATATGCCTCATCTAAGTTATCAATAGCCTTGTTCATGTCTGACATCATAAAGGCAGAAAAAGCAAGGTTATGCGTAATGTTTGCCGAAGAATTGAGGTAGTGAAGGTTATCGGTAGAATCAATAAATGTATTACGACGAACTAATCGCTGATAGTTCGTAATAAACGTGTTTTTCATGATTGTATAAAGCCATGCCTTAAGGTTAGTACCCTCTGCAAATTTCTCACGGTTGATGAAGGCTTTCAGCATCGTTTCCTGCAATAGGTCGTTCGCTTCTTCTGCATCCTTAGTAAGTTTCATCGCAAACGGCTTCAGCGATGAAGTCATATCCTTAATTGAATGGCTAAATTCTGATGCTGTCATGGCTGTGATTTTTTTGTTTAAGCAAATATAGCAATCCTTAAACACAAATGCAAGAGCTTGTTTAAGTTTTTAAAAGAATTACCTTAACAAAATCTCAAATGAGCAACCAATCGTTAAAAAGTATCCGTTATCGCTTTTACACCTTGTATGCTACGCGCTATTCTGTAACCGCCTTTAGGTGATGAAATTGCGCGATAGACGCTACCCAATCGTTGTGAATTGCATGATGAGTAAAGGTAGTATGATAAAACACGCCGTTTATGATATGCTGATGTAAAACAGGTTCAATGCTACCAGACAGGTTACGCATCCGGAATACGAAGCCTATGCACCAATGTCACTCAGTGAAATGAAAAAAAAATAGCTTACGCAACAGCGCAACAATGGACGATTAGCAAATTCGCGATGGTTCACCCCACGAATCCGTTAGCGATTGGCGAGGTGGCTGTAGTCGTTGCCGTTGCCACCCCGCATCGCAAAGAGGCTTTTGAAGCCTGTCGTTCTATCATTGATACACTCAAAGCGACCGTTCCTATCTGGAAAAAGGAGCATTTTGAGGGCGGCGCTGTGTGGATCGCTGCCCATCCATAAACCTACATATTGCGGCGATACTTGCCGCCTACTTCGTAGAGAGCAGAAGAAATTTGCCCCAGACTGCACGTTTTGACGGCTTCCATCAGCGATTCAAAGATATTTTCGCCTGCAAGCGCCGTTTCCTGCAATCGGCGCAGCGCCTGCTTGCCGTCTTCGGCATAAGTAGCTTCAAAACTGCGCAGCGAACGGATGGCGTACTCCTTTTCTTCGGCGGTTGAGCGGCGCACTTCGGCAGGGATAATCGTCGGCGAGCCGTTCGGATCAAGGAAAGTATTCACCCCAATAATCGGCAGTTTGCCGCTGTGTTTCAGGGTTTCGTAATACATGCTTTCCTCCTGAATTTTGCTGCGCTGGTACATGCGCTCCATCGCTCCCAAAACGCCGCCGCGTTCCGAAATGGCACGGAATTCTTGCATCACCGCTTCTTCCACCAAATCGGTCAGTTCTTCAATGATGAACGAGCCTTGCAGTGGGTTTTCGTTCTTGTTCAGTCCCAGTTCTTTGTTGATAATCAACTGAATAGCCAGCGCGCGGCGCACGCTTTCCTCTGTCGGCGTGGTGATCGCTTCGTCGTAGGCGTTGGTGTGCAAACTGTTGCAGTTGTCGTACAGCGCGTACAATGCCTGCAAGGTCGTGCGGATGTCGTTGAAAGCGATTTCCTGCGCATGCAAACTACGTCCCGAAGTCTGAATGTGGTATTTCAGTTTCTGGCTGCGTTCGTTGCCTTTGTATTTGTATTTGATGGCTTTTGCCCAAATGCGACGCGCCACGCGACCCAGCACCGAATATTCGGGATCCATGCCGTTGGAGAAGAAGAACGACAAGTTAGGCGCAAAATCGTCAATGTGCATGCCGCGGCTCAGGTAATATTCCACATAAGTAAAACCGTTGGAAAGCGTAAAGGCCAACTGGCTGATAGGGTTTGCGCCCGCTTCGGCGATGTGGTAGCCGCTGATAGATACAGAATAAAAATTCTGCACTTTATTGTCCACAAAATACTGCTGGATGTCGCCCATCATGCGCAGGGCGAACTCTGTGCTGAAAATACAGGTGTTTTGCGCTTGGTCTTCTTTGAGGATGTCGGCTTGCACCGTGCCGCGCACTTGACGGAGCGTATCGGCTTTGATTTGGTCGTAAACTTCACGCGGCAGCACGCGGTCGCCCGTCGTGCCGAGCAACAACAGCCCCAAACCGTCGTTGCCTTCGGGCAGGCTGCCCTGATAAGCCGTTTCAGTGGCTTTGAGTTTTTGCTGCACTTCTTGTAGCAAACCGTTTTTGCGGATATAAATTTCGCATTGCTGGTCAATAGCGGTATTGAGAAACATAGCCAAAATAGCGGGCGCAGGACCGTTGATGGTCATGGAAACCGAAGTGGCAGGGTGGCAGAGGTCGAAGCCGGAGTAGAGTTTCTTTGCGTCGTCCAGCGTAGCGACGCTCACGCCGGAGTTGCCTATTTTGCCGTAAATATCGGGGCGATGGTCGGGGTTTTCGCCGTAGAGCGTAACCGAATCAAACGCCGTAGAAAGTCGCTTGGCAGGCATTCCTTTCGAGAGAAAATGAAAACGGCGATTGGTTTTTTCCGGTCCGCCTTCGCCTGCAAACATACGCGCTGGGTCTTCGCCTTCGCGTTTGAGCGGGAATACGCCCGCCGTATAGGGGAAAAATCCGGGCGTGTTTTCAGTCAGCAGCCAAGTGAGGATGTCGCCCCAGTCTTCGTATTTAGGCAGCGCCACTTTGGGGATTTTCAGCCCTGAAAGCGAGGTTGTGTAAAGGTCTTGCGCAATGACTTTGTCGCGTACCTGAAAGTAGTACTTATCGGCGCGATAGCGTTTTTTGACCTCTTCCCAAGATTCCAGCAAACGGCGACATTCAGGGTCTAAGCGTTCGCTAAGTGTCTGGTATTGAGCGATTAAATCTTTCAAATAGTCGGGTTCGTCCTGTACGTATTCAATGGCGCGAACGGCGCTTTTTTCTTCGCCTTCGGTTACAGTAACGTCAATGCGCTTCTGTCCGATGCCTTCGCGCAAGTGTATGATTGCGCCGTGCAATTGGTACATTTTGCGGGCAATTGCGCTTTGTTCTTTGACAAATTGCTTGTATTGGTCAAGCGTTTCGCAAATTTCGGCCAGATAGCGCGTGCGGTCGGACGGAATAATCGGCTTGGGCAGCGAAGTGAGCGGTGAGCCGCCGTCGCTTGCATCGGCATGAATCCAACTTAGCGAAACGCCGCGGCTTTCCATGCGTTCGCGCAGTTTGCCCATCGTTTTGCGGAACAGCAAGTTCGTTCCGGCATCGTTGAACTGGCTGGCAATCGTGCCGAAAACGGGCAGTTGCTCATCGGGCGTATCCCAAAGGTTGTGGTTGCGGCGGTATTGCTTGCGCACATCGCGCAGGGCATCTAATGAACCGCGCTTGTCAAATTTATTAATAGCAATCAGGTCTGCAAAGTCCAACATGTCAATTTTTTCCAATTGCGTCTGCGCGCCAAATTCATTGGTCATTACGTAGAGCGACACGTCGGAGTGTTCAATAATTTCCGTGTCGGACTGCCCGATGCCCGAAGTTTCTACAATCACCAAATCAAAGTTGGCGGCTTTGCAAATGTCAATCGCCTGCTGCACGTGGCGACTGAGCGCCAAATTGCTCTGACGGGTTGCCAGCGAACGCATGTACACACGCGGATTGTCGGCGCTGTTCATGCGGATACGGTCGCCCAGCAGCGCGCCGCCCGTTTTCCGCTTAGAAGGGTCAACAGAAATAATCGCCAGTTTGCGGTCGGTGTATTCATAAAGGAAACGGCGAATCAACTCGTCCACCATGCTGGACTTACCCGCGCCGCCTGTTCCCGTAATGCCCAGCACAGGCACATCGGCGCGCGGCCGAACAGTTACTGTTTCATAAACCTCCGGATGATTTTCCGCCAGCGAGATGAGCCTGCCTAAGTGCGCGGGATTGCTCCAGTCAATGGCTTTATGTCCTTCGGTGAGGAAGCATGAAGCCTGCAAGGGGTCAAAATCAGACTTTTGCATCAGGTCGTTAATCATGCCCTGCAAGCCCATTTGCCGCCCGTCGTCGGGGCTGTAAATGCGTGTGATGCCGTAGGCGTGCAGTTCTTCTATTTCGGTAGGCAGAATGGTGCCGCCGCCGCCGCCAAAAATGCGGATATGACCACAGCCGCGTTCCTGCAACAGGTCGTAGATATATTTGAAATACTCCACGTGTCCGCCTTGATACGATGTAATAGCGATTGCTTGCACATCTTCCTGAATGGCGCATTCCACTACTTCACGCGCCGAGCGGTTATGTCCTAAGTGAATCACTTCCGCCCCCGTCGCCTGCATCATGCGGCGCATGAGGTTGATGGCGGCATCGTGCCCGTCAAAGAGAGAGGCTGCCGTTACTATGCGGATTTTGTGTTTGGGTTGGTAAGGTAGCATGGATTTGGGTGTTTATTGGTCAAGCAAATTTAACCCAAAATGAATGGAACCTAAGCGCCTTTGGCATCAAGCGCTTTATTCGTCTTCGCCTTTTTGATAGCCTTCGTAGTGGTAGGACTGCTCAATACCTTTAAGAATAATCTCTCTGTTGTTAATTTCTTCGGTGAGATGGGCGGAAAGCAGCACGCGCAGTTCCAAATCGTTGATGGGGCTTCTTTACATTGCCTGCAAATACAATTCCTTGCTGATAAATTGCCAATCCACCACTTTTTTGAGCCTTTTTTTCAATAGCATATCTAACCAAATGCGCATCGCTCTGCCGTTGCTCTCCAAAAAGGGGTGTGCGATGTTCATTTCCACATATTTGGCAATGATTTCCTCAAAAGTATTTTCAGGCATTTGTTCAATTTTTGCCAGCGCCTCTTTCAGATACAAAGCCGTAGCAAAGCGAAAGCCGCCTTTGGAAATATTTTGGGTACGAATTTGCCCTGCAAAGTCATACAAACCGCCAAAAAGATAGGTGTGGATTTGCTGCAACCCCTTAGTAGTCCCGACCTCTATCTTCTCAATATCGCCTGTCTCAAACAGCCGGTACGCGTTTTGGATGCTTTGCTTGTCTATGTTTTTCATGGTTAGAGCCGTATTATACCAGAATAAATTCAACCTTAGCGCATTTTCCGTTTCGAGCATGGCGCTCTTTGTGATGAATGGCTTTTGACCACAAAGAACGCCATGTTTAAAATGCTGATACACTGAAATTTAATTGCTGCCTTATTTTTTCGCCAGACGGAAGTTCAGGCGGGCGAAGTAGAACGCACCACCCATGCCCATCTGCACGGGCGCGTATTTGAATACGCCGAAGTAGCTGTTCGGATAAATCTGCTCGTCGGGGAATACATTGAAGAGGTTGTTTGCGCCTATAGTCAGCGAAAGCGAAGGCAACAGTTCGTAAGCTAATGAAAGATCGGTTACCAATTTGCCGCTGTGTACTTGCACCTCGCCGAAGGGAAAGCCGTTGCGCGTAACTTCGCCGAAGTAGGTATTGCGCAGCAACACACCAAACTTGCCGATATTATAGCCCACTCCTGCATTGATTTTAGAGCGCGGATTGCTGCGCTCAATCAAGGTGCGCTCCGCTGGGCTGAAATAAATGTCTTCCTGACCAACCAGCGCGGGCGGAATACTCAGTTCATCGCCTACTTCTATGCGGTTGAAGTTGGCTGCCAGCGTCAAATCCAGTTTGCCGGAGCCGATTGGAGTGCGGTATTGCGCCACCGCATCAATGCCCTGTACCTGTACGTTCACCGCATTGGTGAAAAATCGGGCTACGTCTGCGCCAAAAGGCAGCAGCAGTCGCTGAATTTCAGGCACATCGCCGCCGAAGGGATCTTGCCCGAAGCCGCCTGTGAGTACCACGCGGTCGTTGATGCGCGTACTGTAACCGTCAATGGTCAGGCTAAAATTACCCATCGGGCTGAAGGTTGCGCCTACGCTGTAATTCACTGAGGTTTCATGCTTCAACTTTGGAATACCCAAAGCTGCTGCAATCGGGCTGTTGTTGGCAAAAAATCCTGATTCGCCCAAACGTCCGTTAGGCAAAATGTCGGTCGTTACGGAGGTGAAAAACTGCTGGTGCAGCGAGGGAGCGCGGAAGCCTGTGCTCAAAGCGCCACGCAGCGCAAAGCTGTTGGTCAGGTTGAAGCGGGTCGCTAATTTGCCGTTCAAAGTTGCGCCGAAATCGCTGTAATTTTCAAAACGGGCTGCCGCCTCTACTGTCCATTTTTTGCTAATGTCCAATTCCGCATCGGCATACAGCGCCACGTTGTTGCGGCTGGCATTAACGGCGCGCGCAAAACCATTGAACGACTGCGCACCGCCTGCCAAACCGCTTGGATTGGTTGTAGTGCCGTCAGGTTGGGTTACTAAGGCATAATTGCGCCATGAAGCCTCTTCACCTGCACGAATTTGGTAGTTTTCCAGACGGAATTCCGCGCCGAAAGCAAGGTTCAAACCACTCAAAACGCCTGCATAGAAGCGGCTCAAATCGGCGTTCATCGTGTTTTGCAAAAAGGAATGACCGCCCGCATCAAAGCGCTTAGGGCTTGCCTGACGCAGCGAGGCATTGTTCGTATTGTCCACTGTGTAGTCAAAGCGGTTATTGCCCAGCGTGTTGCTCAGGTCAAACAACCAACCGCTGTTGAAGCGGTGTTTCAAACCTACTGCCAATGAGCCATCAAAAATATTGGACAAAGTGCTGGGCTGGAAACCAAGCGGGAAGATTTCAGGTACTACGCGGTTAGTTTCCGAAGGCAGGCGGCGGAAACCGTTACCCTTGCCCCGACGATAGTTCAAACCACTGAAAGCATAGAGTTCGGTATTTTTGCTATTGCCCAGCGGCAGGCTGAAATTGAAGAACAGCGAGGCATTGTCTATCGCCGCATCACCCACGCGGAAGTTGAAATCATCGCGGGTCAGTCCGCGACGCGCCAATTCGTTGTCGTCAAAGCGACGGGATGCGGCAGGGTCGTCTGTAAACACATAGGCAAAAAAGTTACCCAAAGCGGACTGGTCAAAAATAATCAGGTCGTGGTTGTTGGTGCGGTTAGTCTGCCCGCGGTGGTAATATTCGCCTGTGATGTTCAGGTAGCCGCCTTTTTTGCCTATATCAAAGCCGTAGTTGGCGTTGAACTGCGTCATCTGCCCGTCGCCTGCCGAGGTAATGCCCGAAGAAGCATTGACGTTGAGCAGGTTTGTATTTTTCTTCAGTACAATGTTGATAACGCCTGCAATGGCATCCGAGCCGTATTGCGCCGAAGCGCCGTCGCGCAGGATTTCAATGCGCTCAATCGCTGCGGCAGGGATGGAGTTCAGGTCAGTACCGACCGTGCCATTGCCGAAAGTGCCCTGATTGTTGAGCAACGAAGTGGTATGTCTGCGCTTGCCGTTAATCAGCACGAGGGTCTGGTCGGGGCCAAGTCCGCGCAGCGAAGCAGGATCAATGTGTTCTGTACCGTCCGAAGCCGACTGACGGTTGGCATTGAACGAAGGAGCCAGATAGGTCAGAATCTGGTTCACGTCGTATTGCGGAACGACCTGTTGCAGGGCTGCCATGTCAATCACATCTACCGGAACGGTCGTGTTCAGTTCGGTGCGATTAATGTTGCGCGAACCTACAATCTGGATGTCCTGAATCATGCGGTCGGCAGGTGCAAGACTCACGTTGATGGTCGTTTCGCTGCCCACGCTGATTTCCTGTGTCTGATAGCCTATGTAGCTGAAAACCAGCACATCGCCCGATTTGGCGCGTATCTGATACTGCCCGTTGCCGGCGGTTGTAGTGCCCTGCGTCGTATTTTTGATACGAATGCTTACGCCGGCGAGCGATTCAGAATTCCCCGATTCGGTTACAGTGCCTTTAATGGTTAGTTGTTGTGCCAGTAGTGGACTGCTCAAAAGCAATAGCAGCGCCAACTGCAAGAAAAAAATTTTTCTCATGCGGGAAAGTGATTAAGTAAAAATGTGGAATAAGTGACGACTGTGAAAAAACAGCAGGAATTTACAATTGTTCAACATGCAAAACAACAATTAAATTTATTTTTCCCAAAATCGGGTTAGGATTTAGCACCTTGATTTTCAGGTTGCTAAGGGTTCGCAGAGCCTAATCTCTCCCCCTTTCTTAATAAATCAATTGACAGGTTGACAATTGAGTGCTGCAAAGGAGTGTTACAAATGATAGATCGCCAAAATAATTAGGCAGATTTTTGCAATGGTTTCAATAACTGGTCAAATTAACACGTTCTTTTTTACCGCAGAGTGCGCAAAGATTCAATCGCAAAGTACACAAAGAGAAAGACCATCAAAAAAACACTTAGCGGACTTGGCGGTAGCTATTTTTAAAGCGCGTTTTAAACTGCTTACTTACCCATTTTGAGCCAGTAAATCGCCAAGCCTGCGACCATAATCAGTGTGCTGATCAATGATTCCCAAGGCTTTTCATAAGCCACAAAACCAAGAATCCACGTATTGGCGAGCAGAAAAACGGCAGGCGTAACAGGATAGCCCCACATTTTGTACGGCAAAGGGCGGTTCGGATGGCGCAAGCGAAGTACGTACACCCCCGCCACTGCCAGCGAAGTCAGCATCATCAGTACAAAGCCTGTGTACATCATCGCCTGCTCAAAACTTGCCGTGTAGATAAACAGCAGTGTAATGACGGTTTGGGAAATGGTTGCATAAACGGGAGTCTGCCTGCCGCTGACTTTTGCCAAAACGCTCATGAAGGAATAGTCTTCGCCCATGACTTTAAGGATGCGCGGACCAATGAACACCATCGCGCTAACGGTAGAAAGCAGCAGCAGCGCAATCAGCAGCGAAAGCACGTCGCCAATTGCAGAGCCGAAAATATAGGTGCCTGCCAAAAAGCCAATTTCAATTTTTCCTGCCAAATCGGCAATTGGAACGGTATAAAGAAATACAAAATTGACAGCTGTGTAAAGCATCGTTACCAAAAGCGTACTGCCAAAGAGAGAAACAGGCAAATCGCGCTGCGGGTTGCGCAATTCGCCCGCGATGTAGATGGCTGCGTTCCAGCCCGTGTAGGCATAAGACACATAGACGAGCGAAACGGCAAAAGGTGCAGAAGCCAGCCAAGCCCAATCCGAAGCCTGCGGCATGAGGCTGAACTCAACGGGCTGCTCCACAAAAGCAATCGCCGCTACAAAAAACATAACCACGAGCAGTTTGAGCAGCGTGAAAAAGTTTTGGAAATAGCTGCCTACTTTAACGCTGTACGAATGTATGAGCGCAAAAGCAACCACAACCGCTGCCGCCGTGTGTGTCGTTGGCAAATCGGGAAACACTGCTGCCGTGTATTTTGCCAGCGCTACGGCAGCCAGCGCAGTTGGTGCAGCAAAGCCGACAGTTGCTGAAACCCAGCCCGCCAGAAAACCAATGGCAGGGTGGTAAATTTCGCCCAGCAGGTGGTATTCACCCCCCGAACGGGGCGAAGCAGCACCCAGTTCGCCGTAGGCAAGCGCACCACAGAAAGCAATTAATCCGCCAATTGGCCAGAGCATCAGCAGTGCAAAAACAGAGGTTATGTCGGCAGCCTGAAAACCTAAGCTGGTAAATACGCCCGTGCCAATCATATTGGCAACTACTACCGAGCCTGCAGTCATTACTCCGATATTACCCGCAATAGGTTGATTGGTTTTATTGCTCACTTATATGATTTGATTTTGTTTGGTTTACGTAGCGACATAGCACACGGATTGGGGCAGATGACGCGGATTGACACGGTTTTTTCTGTTGCTATTACCGTTGTTCGTGTCCTCACGAACGACATCCCATACGCAAGTGGTTTGTGAGGACACAAACCACGGCATTAGTGTCCCCACGAACAACCATTTCAAGGGGCGATGTGCCATTAATCCACTGCCCAGATTTCATACAAGGCTTCACCACGGCTGTTTTTGCCTTTGTGATGCCAGTCTTTGTCTTTTATCTCAAAGTCAAAAGTCAGGCTTGCACCTACGCGGCTGTTGTCGCGGCTGAAAAACTTGATATTTTCGGTGTATTTGCCGTCTTGCACAGTATAAGTACCGCCGCCGCAGCCGAAGAACTGCTTGGTATCTGTGTTGATGGCTGCCCAAACGAAGTAGCCGCCTGTCAGCAACTTAATGGTTTTGCGGGCGCTGCGCGGCGAACGGGTTTCTTTGCCTTCTGCATCTACCCTGCCTGCAAAGCGCCATAAGCCTGTCAGCGAAGTAGCGCCATCGTCTATTTTCGTCCATGTTTCTGTACTACCTTCGGGTGTGATGATATTCATCTGTTTGCCGTCAGCAGCAACTGAAAAAGTAAATGAGCGGTTGCTGCCAACCAACGTAGAGTCCGCTGAGTTGAACTCCAGCGTTCCGATGAACTGATCGCCTGCTATGCGATACGTGCCGCCCAACACGCCTATGAACTGCTTGTCCTGCTCGTTGAAGGCAGCTGAAACAAAATAACTGTCGCTCATCATATAGATAACTTCAGCACCTGCGGGTATCCCTTGCGGATTCATCACCCGCCACGTTCCTTTCAAGCGGGCATCCTGCGCATACACAAGACCCACTGTCAGCATCCCGATAACGGTCAGCCATAATTTCACATGTTTCATCATTTGATTAAGGGTTGGTTAAACAGGGGTTAAAGATAGCCGATTTCCATGAGTTCATATTTTTTAAAGGCTGCCACGAGGTTTTATGCCGTTTGTAGGCTAATTTGTGCATATCAACAAATTAATATCAAGAAAAACGAAATATGAGAACGATTGGACTATTGCTACTGGCTGTTCTGTTGTTGGCAGCGCCCGAAGCATGGACACAAAAGAAAGGCAAACCTGCTGCCATCGCTCGTTTAGACCCTTCCAAACCCGAAGATGCTGTTAAAATTATGCGCAAACTGCAAACCAGTTTGAAAGATGATGAAGATGTGGTTTATTGGTGGGAAGGCAATGTTTACAGCCGCGTCCCCGGCGAAAAAGACCGCCTGCTGTTTACCTATCAGGCAATGAACGTGCGCCGCAGCGCTACCCTGTCAGACCCTGAAAAAGGCTATGGCTACCGCATGGTATCGCGTGAGCTGCTTTTCTACCAAGACCCACAGACCAAAGAAATCATGCGCACGTGGAAAAATCCATGGACGGGTAAAGAAGTGGAAGTAGTTCACGTCGCCAACGACCCTGTAAACTCGCGCCCGATTTTTGCCAATGCCAACAGCTCTAACCCGTATAAACTGCCCGGTACTATCAAAGACGATATGTTCTTAGCAACTTTTGAAGTGCCTTTGTTCTACTCCAACCCGTTGGCAGGTGATTATCAGGACTATATAGGCGGAACTTACCAAGCGATGGAAATCTTTAACTTTGCCTGCAATACCGATGACCTGCTCGATGCTAATAAAAACACCGCCGAAAAAGCGATTGTAGCATGGAATCGCGTTTCTAAGTGGTTGCCGTGGATGGAAATGGGCGACCGCGCAGGGCAGCTGATTTTCAGCGGTTTAGGCAAAAAATTAAAAAGTTGGGACGATTTGCCCGAAGCGATGAAACAAGAAATTAAAACCAATTATCCTATCTACGTAACCGCGCCGCCAACCAACGACGAGCGCCCCAACGAAACGAGTTGGACGGTTTTTAAGAAATACATTGACGCAAAAAGACGGCAAAAATAAGCATGGAAAGCACGCGCAGTCCGTGGCAAACCCTTTCTTCCAAAGTCGTTTACGACAACCGTTGGATTTCTGTCAGGGAAGATGAGGTAATCAACCCTGCCGGAAATCTCGGCATTTATGGGGTGGTCAGTTTCAAGAACATTGCTATCGGCATTGTTCCCATTGATGCCAATGGCTACACGTGGTTAGTTGGGCAGTACCGCTATCCGCTCAATGAATATTCGTGGGAAATACCGATGGGCGGGGGACACAAAGAGTTGGATGTGCTTGCTTCGGCACAGCGCGAACTCAAAGAAGAAACAGGATTGACCGCTCAAAAGTGGACTTGCCTGATGAAACTGCACACCTCCAACTCTGTTACCGATGAAGTCGGCTATGTATTCCTTGCCGAAGATTTGCAGTCGGGCGAAACCGAATTTGAAGAAACCGAACAACTCGCCCTTTGGCATTTGCCTTTTAGCGAAGCGGTGGCAATGGCGATGGACGGACGCATCACCGATGCCATCAGCGTGGCAGGCTTGCTCAAAGCGGCGGCAGTTGTCAAATAGCGGCAACAAACAAACAGCCATTTCCACAAAAGCAGAAATGGCTGTTTGCTTGTAATCGTCTGAAAACTATCCTAAATATTCAGCTAATTGACTTGCCTTTGAAGATACACGCATTTTCTTGAGCGCTTTCTCTTTGATCTGGCGCACACGCTCGCGGGTAGTGCCCATAATCTCACCGATCTGATCCAGCGTCATTGGCGACTCGATACCAATACCAAAGAACAACTTCAAGATTTTGCGCTCGCGCTCGCTCAGGATAGAAAGCGCACGCTCGGTTTCGATACTCAAAGACTCGTTGTACTCAACATTTTTATCGGTGCTTTCTGTGGTATCGTCAGACATTACGTCGAGCAGCGTACCGCCATCTTCATTATCAAAAGGCGCATCTACGGAAATCTGACGCACGGAAGTGGTCATGATTCCTTTAATCTCTTTCAAATCCATTTCGAGGATTTCAGCCAACTCTTCAGGCGTTGGTTCGCGCTCGTACTGTTGCTCCCATTCGCCTGTAGCTGTTTTGAGCTTGTTCAAAGCATTGGTCTTATTGGCAGGCAAACGCACGATACGGCCGTTTTCGGCAATCGCCTGCATAATTGACTGACGAATCCACCAAACAGCATAAGAAATAAATTTGAAACCGCGCGTCTCATCAAACTTTTGGGCAGCCTTAATCAAACCTAAGTTACCTTCATTAATCAGGTCGTTGAGAGGCATATGTCCATTCTGATACTGCTTGGCTACCGACACAACGAATCGGAGGTTGGCTTTAGTCAGTTTGTCTAATGCGGCCTTGTCGCCCTGCTTAATGCGGCGTGCCAAATCTACCTCTTCGTCCACAGTCAGCATTTCGATACGGCTGATTTCTGTGAAGTACTTCTCAAGGGTAGCGCTTTCACGACGGTCGGTAATAGTGTTTGTAATTTTTAACTGACGCATTGGCTTGCAGATTTTTTTATAGTTATAAACAAATAACGTGATAAACAATAGCATTATTTTTCCTGCCACAAAAAACGCGATCCTCACAACATGAGGAAGGTAAGTTTTGCAACAGGTTAATCAGCGACAAAGTTTGTTTGCAACATGGTGTGAAGGCGCAAAGTTAGAAAACCCAACAAATACAAAATAAATTATTGCGGACTTTTTTTCCGGTAATTCGCTTAATTAACCGATCTGACAATCAAAATACTGGGACATTTGGCAATCCATTCGGGAAACTGTTCGGTTAGTCTTTCGTAAGTACGTCTGCTAACAAGCAGCAAGTCATAACCAACCAGCGGCCAATCAATTACCACAGACGATACTTTCAATATATCAACAGAAAAACTTTCGTAAAAGTTTATCGGTACTATATTTTTTTCGTCGGGTAAGTACAAATCGCTCTGTACGACTGTCAAATGCTGCGCTCCGCCGGCAATAAATTGCTGTACATAAGGCAAAAGTGCCATATCGCCGGGCGCATCGAGCAGTAGGAGCAGCTTTCTGACCTTGTCTAAGCCTCTATCTACGAAGATACCTATTTCTGCATCAACTTCATTGAGAAATCGCTGCACAAGTCCGCCGGTTTTTTCTGTTGTAAATAAAGAACGCGCTCCCCCGACAAGCAATAAGTCAAAATTACCCTTTTCTACGGTTTCTTCCACTTCTTTGACCAAGTCGTCGGTTGTCCGATAAATACAGTTGATAGCCACTTGCAATTGGTTTGCCATTTCTTTGATCGGCGCAAAACCTTCTTGCTCGAATATCTGTGCATCAATCGGGCTTACCTGCGAATTAGGTGTAATATGCAACGCTGTTATCTTCAAATTATTGTAGGGCGGTGTACCCATTTGGGCGGCCAAATGTAGCAGTTTGCGCCCCATAGCAGGTACGCCAAATGAAATGAGGATGTGATAGCTTTCTTTGTCTGCCGTGTCCACTGTGGCTGGTCGCAGCCATTCGGAAACCTTATCAATCAAATCCAGCGCAGGCCCAGTCATCATCGTCGTAGCAACAGCCATAATGACCATCATCGCAAATATTTCGGGACTCAGCAGCCCCAAGTCGTAGCCGATATTGAGCACGACTAATTCCATCAGCCCGCGCGTGTTCATTAATGCGCCGAGTATGAAACTATTCGACCAAGGCAGTCCAACTAAGCGCGCAGGGACGACCGTTCCCATCGTTTTTCCTACAACAGCTACGGCAACAATAACGGCACAAGTTGTCCAAAGGCTACTGTTATTCAATAAGCCGATCTCGGTGCGCAAGCCGGTAAATACAAAAAAAAGCGGCAGGAGGAGTACCAAACTTACATCTTCTACTTTTTCTGCCAAAATCTCTTTGAAACGAATGTTATGCGGAATGACTGCACCTGCCAAAAATGCTCCAAAAAACGCATGGATGCCGATTAGTTCGGTGATTAGTGCTGAGACGAGCAACAAAAGGAAAATAAATGTAATGACTGTGCGGTTGATATTTTCTTTGGATGCATATATCTCCGAAAACTTGATTAGAAATGGGCGAACGCCATAGAGCATCGCTGCCACATAAACAGCCGATGCACCTACGGTCAGCAATGCACCGCCGGTACTCCCCGCCTTTACAGTAGCAACTACTACGGCAAAAAGACACCATGCAGTAATATCATCTACAGCCGCACAGGTAATGATCATGCTGCCGAAAACGGTTTTGCTCAGCCCGCGCTCTTGCACAATGCGCGCCAATACGGGAAAAGCGGCTATGCTTATGGCAATCCCCATAAACAGTGCAAAGCCCATAAAGGGAGTGCTTGCAAGTGCAAATTTTTCATACAGAAAATACGCCAGCCCTACACCCATCGTATAGGCGATAATGATACTCGTATGGCTGATAATAATTGCCTTGCTCGCTTGCTTCCGCAGTACGGACAGATCCAGTTCGATGCCGATGATAAACATAAAAAGCACTAACCCAAACTGACTCAGCGCCTGCAAACCGGGTAGCGAGTCGGCAGGGAAAAGAAAAGCAGTAAAATCAGGAAATAGATTGCCAACCAGAGAAGGGCCGAGAATGATACCCGCCAGAATTTCACCTACTACGGAAGGCTGGCCGAGCCGCGTAGCAAGAATTCCCATCAGGCGTGCAAAAAACACTACCACAATTACTTGCAGCAAGAGCAAGGCGGCCGGATGATGTAGATTTTCAGCCAATGCTGCCCAGAGATCGGTCTCTGTTGCGGCGGCAGATCTCGTTTCAGCCGACGGATCTATACCTTTAGAAAAAGCACTGCCTTGGTAGAAAATCCACCAGAGCAGTGCGGCAGCACCTACGATCAGTGTCGCAAAGACAACAAGTACCCGATTCAAACGACTATCTGAATTTAGACTTGAGTTTAGCCAGTAGGGTATTCATATCCTCTTCAGGTTTAGGCTGTTGGCGTTGTTTGCTTTGTTTATTCCTTGCATCGGGCATGGCAGTCTTTTTTGCTTTTGCTTTATCGGTCTTATCGGCAGCGGGTGCTTGCTTCTGAGTACCTTTCATGCTCAATGCAATGCGCTTGCGGGCTACGTCAACTTCTGTGACGGTTACCACCACGCGCTGATGTACTTTGACTACATCGCTCGGATGCTCGATGAAGCGGTCTGCCATCTGGCTGAGGTGTACCAACCCGTCTTGATGCACGCCGATATCTACAAAAGCACCAAAGTTGGTGATATTGGTAACAATACCGGGAAGTCTCATGCCAACTTTCAGATCGCTGATGCTGTGTACGCTGTCATCAAAAGAGAAAACCTCGAACTGCTCGCGAGGATCGCGGCCCGGCTTGGCTAATTCTTTGACAATGTCCTGTAAAGTTGGCAGCCCGACCGTATCGGTGATGTACTTTTTCAGGTCAATTTTCTTGCGTAACTCTTCGCTGCGCATCAGATCCTGAACGGTACAGTTCAGATCGGCAGCCATTTTTTCTACAATGTGATAGCTTTCGGGATGAACAGCACTTGCATCCAGCGGGTTCTCCCCGTTGCGGATGCGCAAAAAGCCTGCTGCCTGTTCAAATACTTTATCGCCCAGACGCGGTACTTTTTTCAGTTCGCTACGGTTTTTGAACGGCCCGTACAAATCGCGATAGTCCACAATATTTTGCGCCAGCGAAGGCCCCAAACCTGAAACATAGGTCAGCAACTCTTTACTTGCCGTATTAACTTCTACGCCTACGGCATTCACACAACTGATGACCACATCATCCAGAGAATGCTTCAGTGCGCTTTGGTCTACATCGTGCTGGTACTGTCCTACTCCGATGGATTTAGGATCTATCTTTACCAGTTCGGCTAGTGGATCCATTAGGCGACGACCGATAGAAACCGCGCCGCGCACGGTAACATCGTGGTTGGGGAACTCCTTTCGGGCAGCATCGGAAGCAGAGTACACAGAAGCGCCGCTTTCGTTAACCATCACCACCTGAATATTTTTAGGCAGATGAATATTTTTGACAAACTGCTCGGTTTCGCGACTGGCCGTCCCGTTACCGATGGCTATTGCCTGAATTTTGTACTCTTCGCACATGCTGCGGATCTTCATGCTGGCATCGGCGGTTTTCTTTTGTGGCTCGTGCGGGTAGATTGTATCGTTGTGGAGTAGTTTGCCTTGCGCATCGAGGCAAACAATTTTGCAACCTGTGCGAAAGCCGGGATCAATGGCCAGTACGCGCTTTTCGCCCAGTGGCGAAGCCAATAGCAACTGGCGCAGATTATTGGCGAACACCTTGATTGCTTCTTCGTCGGCGCGTTTTTTGGTCAATGCACGAACTTCTGTTTCCATCGAGGGGCCCAGCAAGCGCTTGTATGCGTCTATCACGGCCATTTTCACCTGATCGCTGCTCGGATTGGTATTTTTGACAAACTGATTGATGAGCAGGGAAAGTGCTTCTTCTTCTTCAGGGAAAGATGTAAGTGAAATAAAATTTTCCTTTTCTGCCCGACGCATCGCCAAAATACGGTGTGAGGGCGCATCGGCAATATTTTCCTCCCAGTCAAAATAGTCTTTGTATTTCTGTGCTTCGTTTTCTTTGCCTGCGATTACTTTTGCTTTGAACTTGCCTTTGTTCAAAAAAAGTTCGCGCATATTGGAACGCGCTTGCGCATCTTCGCTGACGCGCTCGGCAATAATGTGTCGTGCGCCTGTAAGTGCTTCCTCAATTGTTTTAACACCTTTTTCTTCATTGATAAAGGTGAGTACTGCCTCAAGCAAGTCTGTCCGGTCGTCTTGTGCCTGCAAAATATCAGCCAGCGGCTCCAATCCTTTCTCTCGTGCCTCAGTTGCTTTGGTGCGTCTTTTCGGACGATACGGAAGGTACAAATCTTCCAGACGCGCCATTGTTTCGGCTGCCATAAATGCTGCTTCCAGCTCCGGCGTGAGTTTGCCCATTTCGCGCATTGATTCGAGAATTGCTTCTCTGCGCTTGTCTAACTCGCGCAACTGGGCAACCCTATCGCGGATGGTGGCTACTGCTACTTCGTCAAGGCTGCCCGTAACTTCTTTGCGATAACGCGAAATAAATGGAACGGTAGCTCCGCTATCCAACAGCTCAACCGTAGCTTGTACCTGCCTTGGGGCGACACTCAGTTCGCCGGCGATTTGCAGGAAGTATTTTTCCATAAGAATTTTTGAATGGCAAAGTGGATTGATACTACAAAATTATGCAAATACGCATCATTTCGCATCTTCAGGCGGGTCAATCAGTCGCAGATTGAAGTCCTCCTCGTGACCTGTGCGTCCCAATATGATATCAATTTCGTAGTTGGCTGCCGGAGCAAGCGGTGTATTGAGCAAGCGACGGAATGTCTTAATTGCGCTTTCGTTTTGCCCAACTTTCTTCAACGCGAGCCCTTGCAGAAAAATAAAAGGCAATTGCTCTCCCGCATTGGTTGTCTTTTTGATCATTGCATCGGTAGCCGCAATAACTGCCTTGTAGTTTTGCTGGTGATAGGGAATAAGGGTGCGCAACAACTGTGCGCGCTGGTTATCGGGATCTATGGCAAGTAACTCGTTTAGTGTTTTTGCGGCATCTTCGTACCTGCCAAGTTGAAACTGATACTCGCTGATCGTCATCAGAGACTCTTTCTTTTTGATGGTGCTGCTCTCGTGCTGGACAGCATTTTGCAACTGCGGGAGCGTTGTGCTGTGGTCTACTTTCCGCTTGGCAAGTTGCACCGAAATAACATGAGCTGAAGGAAAATCTTTTTCAATAGCTAATGCTTTTTCGACAAAATGATTGGCCAAGTTGTCTTCATACATGCGGAAATAGGTAAGCGCCATAGCTGTGAAATATTTGGGAGAATAGCGCTCGATGCGGTTTTTGAAAACCCCAAACTCTGCATTTTTCCAACTTGCAGCAGCTTTTTCGTATTGATTTTGATGAAATTGGGCAAAGCCCAACTCATAGTAATACTTAGCCTTGACAGCAGGCAGCTGTGCAGCTATTTTAGGTATGTATTTCTGCAAAGCAGCCTCAGCATCGGCATATTTACCAACCATGTTACTGATTTTGGCATAATAGTACACAGCAGAACTATCCTCTTGCGACAGTTGATAGGCTTGTTTGATCTGGGCATGGGCCTGTGTCAAATCGCCATCCCGAACTAATCGGCTTGTTGCCACGATCTTGTAATTGATCTTTTTAGCATTATCCGACTCGTATTTGGTTGCCAGATTGAGGTTGTCTATGATTTTTTTGGAATTGTCTTCTGCAATTCCAATTTTAGCAAGCAATACATAGGCGGGTGTGTAATCGTTGCGCAATTGGATAGTGCTGCTCAGCGTCTTGCTCGCGGCCGGATAGCGCCGCAGCAGAAACTCGCACAATCCTTTTTCGTACCAGTAGAAATGATTTTTAGGTTCTCGCTGGATAGCAAAATCATAGTTTTGAATTGCCTGCTCATACTGCCTCGCTTTTCTAGCTTTTACAGCCTGATAGTAAAAATCCAATCCGCTTTGCTGCTGTGCCAAAGCGCTGTAACTGTAAAAGACGAGTAAAATGAAAATCGTAGTACAAATTTGCTTCATAGATATCCTGCTTAGACAGAGTGTCCGCTGTGGTCTGAATGGTCGAATAAACAAATGCTTGTTTAAGTTAGTGAAACCTTTCCTTTTTGGCAGCTTTTTTCTTAAATTGCTTTACAAATCAAAAGTAATGAAATCTTTTGCAAGGTTACTCATAGCCCTGTTTTGTTACAGTATTTTGTGGGGCAATTATCTGCATTTAGCACAGGCACAAAACCAACGAAGTAAATTATTTTCAGGACAAGTACTTAGGGCAGACAATGTCCCTGTAAAAGGTACGAAGGTTTTCTTCGATGGTTTCCCCAATATCAGTTCAGAAACAGACCCCTCAGGCAGTTTTGAACTTAAAATGCCTGCTTCTTTTGCTATTACTGACCAAACAATTATTTACGTAGGCAACAAAAAGATCGAGCGCAGTGGTTTTGCATACAATTCATCAGATAATGCACTGATAATCAAGCTGAAAGATGAGCTACCCGACGGTGCTATTCAGGTTATCGAAATATTTGATGAAAAAAACCAGTCGTTGCCTAAAGTCAGCGTACAACTCAAAGGAAAGAGATTCAAGACTGATGAAAAAGGACAAATCATATTTAATAGCCCACCTTATCTCAAAGCAAATGATCTTGATAATGAGCAAATTAAGGTAGAGGGTTACGAAGTGAGCAGTATTTACTATCTAGCAGCCAATCACCGCTTTTTCATCTACCTGAAAAGCAGCAAGCCGATAGCCGATAAGCAAGAGACAGCCGCTATCCAGCAGGTATCGGATACGAAGCCGCCCACAGAGCAACCTACTGGACGGCAAGCACAGATACGAGATGTGATCAAACAAGACTTTAGCAGTGTGCTTAACGAATTGGAGATGGAAAAGCAATTTCTCAGCGAGCGCAGTTCCAAAATCCGCGATAAGATAGAGAAAATAGCTACGCGCCTCAGCAATCAGACACTTTCGGAAGATGAAAAAAGCGAACTTCGCAAATATCTTAACCGGCTGGAGAAGCAACTGATAGAAAATGATCTGGCCTACGAAAGAGCACAGGAACGCATCAAGCAGGCAATTGACCAGATGCGGCTCGAGGTAATGTCCAAAGACTCACTCAATGCTGCTGCTGCAAAAAAGATAGCACGCATCGCTGCTGAAAAAGAAGCTGCCATTAAAGAAAAGGAAGCCATCGAGGCGCTTTATCAGGCGCGTTTGCTCATCGGTTTTATCATCTTGGTTATTCTTGCAGGGGCTGCAATTGTTTCTTACATGGTTTCCCAGAAACTCAAAAGACAAACGCAAGAGATTATACTGCAACGCAACAGCATCGAAGAAAAAAATAAGAATCTGGAAAAGGCCTATGTCGAAATCCAGTCGCAAAAGACCGAAATTGAGCGACAAAACCACCAGATTACGACCAGCATCCGCTATGCAGAGTCTATCCAGCAGGCAATTTTACCGCCGGCAAGTACTTTCCACGAGCTATTCAAAGATCATTTTATCTATTACAGGCCAAAAGATATTGTATCGGGCGACTTTTACTGGTGCTATTCAGACGGGAACAGGACGCTGCTTGCCGTTGTAGACTGTACGGGACATGGTGTACCGGGCGCCTTTATGTCCCTCATCGGCTATAACCTGCTCAACGACCAAGTCAAGCAGCATGGATTTGGCAAACCTTCTCTTATACTGAAAGGTCTGGATAAAAACCTCAGGCTTGTCCTACGTCAGGAACAAAAAGTCAATAACGACAGCATGGACGTAGGTATTTGTCTCATAGAAGGCAGGCAAGTGCAATTTGCAGGTGCCAAACGAACGCTGCTTATTTATCGGGCACAGACCGACACACTTGAAGAAATACGCGGCGATCGCCGACCAATCGGAGGGTTCAAAAAAGATGTAGCTGCGCACAGCTATCAAGATCACCTGCTGAGGCTTCACACAGACGACTGCCTATACCTGTTCACTGACGGTATTACCGACCAGCCCAACCCGCAACTGCATAAGTTTGGCTATCAGCAACTCAAAGACGTAATTTTGCTCAGCGGAAGTTTGAGTATGGAACATCAACGAAACGAATTCGATAAAGCACTCGAAAAGCACAGACAAAATACCCCCATTCGAGACGATATGACGCTGCTGGCTGTGCGGATTGGTTAAAAGGTACTTGAGGCAAAGCAGCAGACCGGCTCCTAACCGTTTGCAAATCAGCAGGCAAGCAGATAGCTTTGTAGCATTCTACAGAGCTATCAATCAGACAGTTCCTCATCGTCATTACAGCCTGCTTATTTTTTGCATGAAAAAAATCTTTACTATTCTGCTTTTCAGCACATTTGTGCAAGAATACGCTATTGCGCAGGAAGTTTTTAAACCCGATTCGATCCGTAAAAAAGTAGTAGCCGTTCGCACAGAGGCAAGTCTGAAAATAGACGGGCATTTGGATGAAGCCGCATGGCAAACTGCCTTGCCTGTTAGTCATTTTGTGCAGGTAGAACCCTTTCAGGGGCAGCCCGCAGGCTTTGACACCGAAGTACGCATTTTATACAACCATGAATACCTCTATATTGCCGCATTTTGCCGCGACTCGCTGGGGCGAAAGGCTATCCGCGTGCCCGACCTGCGCCGCGATTTTGATAGCGAAGAGCAGGACGTTTTCGGCATCGTCATTGACGGATTCAACGACAAACGCAATGCGATGGCGTTCATGGCAAATCCTTACGGCTCGCAGCGCGACTTGCTGGGTTTTGATGATATGATGTTTGACACCGACTGGGACGGACGCTGGAAAGTCCGCACTCATCGGTTGGACAGCGGATGGGTGGCAGAGTTTGCCATTCCCTGGCAGACCCTGCGCTACCCTGCGCCTGTTGCAGGCAAGGAGGTTGTTTGGGGCATCAACTTTGTGCGCAACCGCCGCGCCAGTAATGAGCTGACAGGCTGGTCGCCCTATCCTCGCGCTTTCAGTGTCTTTCGGATGGAATATGCAGGCGAACTGACGGGCATACAACCGCCGCCGCCTGCGCCCAACGTGCAGGTGATTCCCTACGTGCTGCAAACCGTTGACCGCTACCCTTTTGCGGCTAACAGCAGCGAGCGTGTGCAATCTATTTCCAAAGTCGGCGGGGATGTCAAGTGGGCAATCAACTCTAACAGCGTACTTGATTTAACAATTAATACAGACTTTGCGCAAGCAGATGCTGACCGCCAAGTAAACAACCTGACGCGCTTTTCGGTATTTTTCCCTGAACGCAGACAATTTTTTCTGGAAAATGCCAGCCTTTTCGGGGCAGGTCTTGCGCCTGAGGATAACCTCGTGGGCGGCGCGATGCGCATACAGCCCTTTTTCAGCCGTCGGATTGGCTTGGATGCTGTCGGCAACCCGCTGCCGATCGTGGCAGGTGCGCGCTATGTCTATCGTTCGGTGCAGCGCAACTATGGCGGAATTCTCATGCGGCAGGGCGGCGACGCAACCCATGCGCCCATAACCTATGCCGTCGGGCGCTATTCGCAAAATCTTGGCAAGCAGAACCGCGCGGGGGCGCTCATCACTTACCGCGACGAGGAGGGAATGAACGGTCGTCCGAGCAGCCGCAACATGGTCGCCGCTGCCGATGCTTTTTTCCGTTTCAGCCAGTCGCTAAACCTCAATACAATGGTGATTAAAAGCATTGACACAGACAGTACAGGCAATGGCTTTGCGGGTTTTGCGCAATTCCGCTACAATTCCAACAACTTAGTGGCCTGGCTGACGCAGTCCGTCGTAACGGCGAACTTTAACCCAAAAACAGGTTTTGTTTCGCGGAACAACGTAATCGCCACTACTCCGGGCTTCTTTTTCATTGTTCGCAAGCCCTGGATTCCCAAATTCATTCGCGGCATAGAGCCGGGCATATTTTCCGAAGTATATTTCAATGCCCAAACGCGGGCTTTGCAGGAAGCCCGCGTTTCGTTCAATCCGCTTTGGATAGCGCTGCAAAGCGGCGGCTTTATGGGCGTATTTATTGACCCGACTTTCCAGCGGTTAGAAGATACGTTCAGCCCTGTGAGCATTGACATCCACCCCGGCGATTATCGCTACCTGAGGGGCAGCATCATGGCAGGCAGCGACCGCTCCAAAAAAATATCCTACTTTGCTTCCACAGCATTTGGCGGCTACTACGACGGCAGGCTATGGACTATAAGCGGCAATGTCCGACTGGCTCCCGACCCGCATTTTCAGATGAACTTCAGTTATGAAAATAATCAGTTTCGCGGCGTAGGCATTAATCAAGAGGACGTAAATGTGCATCTGTGGAGCATAGAAAGCCGCATGGCAGTCAATCCGCGCCTGCAACTGATTGGCTTTTACCAGTTCAACTCATCCGCCAATCGCGATATCTGGAACGTGCGGATGTCGTGGGAGTTCCGTCCGCTGTCCTTCGTTTATCTGGTATTCAACCAGCGCGGCTTTGACACCATCAACGAGCGTCAGAAAAGCCAGCATTTGATTGGCAAGGTTACGTATTTGAAGCAGTTTTAAATAGCAAGCAGGAGCTTCGCCGAATTTGTGTTCTAAGTGCGCATTACACCTACACCTTCAGATGGCTTTTAATCAGCGCTGCCCACTGCTGCGCCAATGCCTGCTCGTTACCTAATTGCTCGCGCTCGGAGCGATTGTAAAATTCTAAAAGTATGCCTTCCGATGACTTGTGAGGTTGCAGCACAATGCCCACTTGGGTAATCACCTCATAGCTTTTCCCCGAACTGCCGGCTATTTCGCGTTTGGTAAAATATTCGCAACTGCGTATGTCTGAGAGCGCCACTACCTGATGAGCTACTGCCTCTTGCTTGTCATGTCGCATAAAAATATGTACCGATGCGACAAATTCATGCCAATAGCAACGTGCTCGTCGTGCGCATATTCGCCAATCTGTACGCCATAATTGGCAGCCAATTGGTTCAGTACTTCGCGTAATTGAGCAGCGCGTTTTTTCTGATGAGCCACTGCAAAAAATATTGGTACAATAACGGCAGCTAATGAAAGCCCACCGATAACTAAAGTGCCTGTTTCCACAGATGATAAAATTTGATAAGTTGTTGATAATAAAGTACATAGTAATCTTACCGACAGCGAATCAGACGCTGCCGGCATGGGCATATATGCCACTGTCAACAATTACCAGAAATAGTGGAAAGGGAAAATAGCGTATTGGCGCGGGTGGCGGACTAACCATTGCTTCGAAGCAGCAGTGTACTGCGCAAACAAACTGTCAAAAAATAGCGCCTCTGCCTCAAGCGCAGCACAGAACAAGGCAGCCGGACCTAATAATAGTCTGCTGCCACTGCCTGGAAGTAAATGGCTCTGTACCAAGCTACTGATCCCAAATACGGTACGCGGCTGCTGTACGAACAACTGAAAATCTGCCGTTGCGGCGATAGTTTCCTGAGAAGCAGACTTCGGAATGCCAAGCGCATCCGTATGCACAATGCCTTTGGCAAAGCACAACAGCATTGCCGCAGCAATCGCTATCATTCGCATCAGATGAATAATTTTCAAAATCTCAGGCAGGAAAAAATACGCTTGTAATACTAACGAAAAATAAATCCGAAAGAGGCGAATCTTTCGGATTTTTTACTGTGATTTACAAAAATTTTCTAAAACAGGCTGTAGCTCAGGCTGAGCATGAACTGTCGGATACGCTGATCGGCAGGGAACGATAAGCTGCCCAGATTCAACTGGTTGCTCACACTGCTGAAGCTGCCTTCGTAGCGGGCATCTATACCGAGCTTGCCTATATCCAAGCCGATACCTAATTGCAAGCCAACCGTAGCGTTGTTGAGCTTTTCATTAACGGTAGTGTTGTTCCCCGCAATCGCGCTTAACACCGGACCGCCATTGACCCGCATGACTTTTGCAAAACTGAAGCCTATCAGTACGGGCAGATCCAAACGATTGATGTTGTAATTTTTAATCTGTGTTTGTGCCTGCTGCAAGTTTTGGCTTTCAAAGATTGCCTGACTGCCGATAGAAGTGTAGTAAAGTTCGGGGCGGAGGATAAACTTCGCTATTTGAAGTTGCAAAAATCCGCCACCGTGGAAACTCACCCGCGAGTCGCCGGGAACAAATGAGCCCCCTGCCTGTGGATTAGTTACACGATCAAAATTAATCTGAGAAACGCCGCCACCTAACTTCAGACCACCGTTTAACCCTAATTGTGCGAATCCTGCCACCGGCAAGGCCAGCATACAGAAGATGAAAAAGGCTTTTTTCATTGTGATTTGTGAAATTTGTTCAACCATAACAGACAGGAATCACTGCAAAAAGGTTGCCTAACCATTTAAAAATCTGTTTATTGGTTAATATTTTTGAACAACTGGGGTGTTTGACCATATACAGGCAACTTGCCGTCCCACTTCTCGATATACATTTTCTGGATCAACATGGGTGAGAGTGTGCTGTTGATCAACTTATTGGCATTTGCTTCTGCCTCAGCGCGAATCCGAACAGCTTCTGCCTCGCCTTTGGCTTGCTCAATATTTTTTTGTGCTTCGGCAATGATGCGCTGCTTTTCGTTTTCGGCGCGAATAGCTTCCTGCACAGCCTTAATTTTTGCGTTTACAGCTTCCTCCAATGTGGCAGGCATACGAATTTTACCAATGATGCCGATTTGCTGCACCTCAAAGCCTGCTTTTTCCAGATCGCGGCGGATAATTTTTTCCACTTCTGCCTCAAAATCGCCGCGCTTGGAAACCATATCCTCTGCCGAGTAGGTAGAAGCTACGCCGTTGTGCGCGTTGCGTACCATTGTGCGGATGAACTCGTTGGTGATCTGGCGCAACTCTTTGCGATAGGTACGGAAAATATCCGGCACGCGCTCCGGCATTACGCGGTAGTCTAAACCTACATCAAAAGAAAGGCTCAAACCGTCGCGCGTAGTAACGGTAAACTCCTCATTTACAGGACTATCTTCTGTTACATCTGCCGACCATACCTTGTGCTGAACAAAGGTCGGGAACTCGTAAATAGCCGTTGTGATTGGATTGTACCAAACCATGCCCGTTACCTCAGTAATATCCTGAACGCCTTTATCCTGACCATACAGGTTTACTTTGATACCTACATAACCTGCGTCAATCCGCGTACAGGAAACAGTAGAAAACAAAACTGTGGCTATTAAGGCTACTACAGTCAAGGCGATAGCGCTTTTTTTCATGTTGAAATTTGTTAAAGGTTGTTAATCAAATTACGCGAAACGATCCATTTAAGTTAGCCGGTCTTGCCGTATTTTTGAGGAAATCACCTAAAACGCTTGTCTTATGTACACAGGACTATTGCATACGCACAAATTAGTTGTTGTTCTTTTCTTACTGATCTACCTGATAAAAACCTTCTTACTGCTGGCGGGTAAGTCCGAAGGATTAGAGCGCTTCAAAAAAATGACACGCATTCCTGAAATGGTTATCAGCACGCTTTTCCTGCTGACAGGTATTGTTATGCTGGTACAACTGCCACAAATCCACCCTTATGTTTGGATCAAGGTTGTTGCTGTTTTGGCTTCTATTCCGCTGGCTGTTGTCGGATTTAAGCGCAGCAACAAGGCGCTTGCCTCGCTTTCGTTCGTGTTGCTGGTTGGCTCCTACGGCCTGGCTGAGATGAGCCGCAATGCACCTAAGCAGGAACTGGCCGCAGGAGTAGTTACCGATGCCGGACAAAGCGGCTACGACATACAACTACACGGCAAAGCAATTTACGATGCTAACTGCGTGGTTTGCCATGGTCAGGACGGAGCGCTCGGTGCAGCAGGAGCCAAAAATCTCGCCGTCAGCCAACTAAGCGCCGAAGAAACCATCTATGTCATCACCAACGGAAAAAATGCAATGCCAAAATACAAAAAAGCACTTTCCGAACAAGATATTCAGGCAGTAGCGGCCTACATCGGTACATTTAAGCAGTAATCGGCAAAAATATTTTTTTATTGATTTTGCTGCTTTAATTTTGTTATGCTTACGTCTTTGCGCATGAGCCATTCCAAAAAAATCAGATAGAACACAGATACAGACAGATCCGACCATGCAGAATAACACAACTTTTTTAATTAAAGCATAAAAATCCGTGAAAGTCTGCGTAATCAGCGTTCTGAGAGTGTAAGATGGCTCATGCAAGTAAGATAACTATCAAAAACCGCCATGCTCAAACACCTGGTCATCAGAAACTATGCACTGATCCGGCAATTAGAAATAAGCCCTTCGGCACACCTGAACATTATCACAGGTGAAACCGGAGCAGGTAAATCTATTATGCTGGGCGCTATCGGGCTGCTGCTCGGCGACCGCGCAGATACAAAGGTGCTGCTCAACGAGGGTGAGAAGTGCATCGTAGAAGGACAGTTCGACATTGGTGCATACGATTTGCAGACAGTTTTTGAAGAGGCAGACCTCGATTTTGATGCACACTGCACCATCAGGCGCGAAATCAGTCCTGCGGGCAAGTCGCGGGCATTTATCAACGATACCCCCGTTACATTAGAAGTTTTACGCCGCATCGGCAGCCGTTTGATGGATATCCACAGCCAACACGATACGCTCATGCTCGCTGCCGATGATTTTCAGCGCGATTTATTAGATGCTTTTGCGCAACACCAGCCGCTCAAAAATGCTTATACTGAAGCCTATCGCAATTGGAGAAAAGCAGAACAGGAATTGCAAAAACTGCTCTCACAAGCCGATGCGCTGCGCAAAGATGCCGACTACAATCAATATTTATTGGACGAACTCCGCCAACTTCCGTTGGACGAACTCCACCAAGAAAATATGGAGCAAGAGCTGGAGCGATTGGATAATCTGGAAACCATTAAAACACAACTCGCACTCTTAGGGCAGATGCTTACCAGCGACGAAGGCGGAGCGGAAAACACCCTGCGAAGCGCGATGAGCGAAATACGCAAAATTACGAGCTACTCACCTCGTTATCAGGCACTTGCCGAACGTTTGGAGAGTTTGTTTATCGAAATGCGCGACCTTAGCTCTGAAATAGCAGCCGAAGAAGATAGCCTCTTTTTTGATGAAGAGCAGGCCTACACCCTCAAAACACAGTTAGACAAACTCTATATGCTGCAAAAAAAACACGGGGTAGGAACAGTTGCCGAACTGATTGAGCTACGCGACCACTTGGCAGCTAAACTCAGCCTGACACATAATCTGGACGATGCGATTACAGATGCTCAAAATCATCTGACAGCAGCAACTAAAGCTATGCAAGAAGCCGCAGCAGCGCTAAGTGCCAGCCGAAAAGCCGTAGCAACACCTATAGCACTACAGATTAATACCCTGCTGCACGATCTGGGCATGCCCAATGCTCGCCTACAAATTCAAGTGACAGGAACTGCCCCAAGTCCACACGGAGCAGATCTGGTCAGCTTTCTATTCAGTGCCAACAAAGGCATTCGCCCCGAATCGCTGAGAAGTGTTGCTTCAGGAGGTGAATTTTCGCGCCTGATGCTGTGCCTGAAATACATTCTGGCAGGCAAAACAGCCCTACCAACCATCATTTTTGATGAGATTGACACTGGTATTTCAGGTGAAATTGCGATCAAAGTTAGCAGAATGCTGCGCGAAATGTCTAAGAAACACCAGTTGTTTGTCATCAGCCACCTGCCACAGACGGCAGCCAACGGCGAACAGCACTACTATGTATATAAGGACGACACTGCCGACCGCGTAGTAAGCCGCATCCGCAAACTGAGCCACGAGGAGCGCGTGGGTGAAATTGCGCAAATGATAGGTGGTGCAAAACCATCTGAAACGGCCTATCAAAGTGCAAGGGAACTATTAGCAATGTACACCCAATAAAGCAAAAAGAGCGCCCCATGCGGAACGCTCTTTTGCTCGGAATTCAATTTTGTTACTTCACTAAAGAAAAATCTATAGAGAATTTCATTAGAGTTTCACTACATTGACTGCGTTGAGGCCTTTCTTGCCCATTTTTACCTCGAAACGTACTGCGTCATTTTGAGTCAGTGTTGTAGCGTTGCCCAACTCGCTAACGTGTACAAATACATCTTTTTGAGTCTCATCATCTACGATGAAACCATAGCCCTTCGACTCGTTGAAGAACTTAATCTTACCGGTTTTCATTAAATTGAACTTAAATTGAAAAAAGAACTTGCCCAAATATAAGCACTTTTTAGCAAACTTTAACAAAATCAAGACTTCCGGTGAAAAATAATTTTTTTGAAGATGTATATCAGGTGGTATGCCTGATCCCTCGCGGCAGAGTCAGCAGCTACGGGGCTATTGCGCAGTATCTGGGCAGTAAAATGAGCGCTCGGATGGTAGGCTGGGCTATGAATGCTGCACACGCACGTCCCGAAGTACCAGCGCACAGAGTAGTCAATCGCAATGGGGTGCTAACAGGCAAGCACCATTTCGGGTCTCCCACAGCCATGCAGGAAGCGCTCGAAGCTGAAGGCATCGCAGTAGTGGACGATCGCGTAGTCAATTTCAAAGAGATCTTTTGGAATCCGCAAAAGGAATTGATATAGTCATAACTTCTTGAAAAATAGACTTGTGCAACTGCGCCTTGTTTGTGCGATAGCCTACCTTCGTTGTCAGGGCTTAATTTGAGCTATGCTTTGACTCATCAGGCGATACATCTCCGCCCATGCGGGGTTATGCTGCTGCAAGAGTGCTATGTGTCGCTCCATCACAGGCGTATCGCCGCGCACAGCCGGGCCTGTTTGCGCCTTATGAGGCGGCATCTGCATGGCTTTCTCCAAAGTTTCCTGCAAAAGCGGATGCAAGACCTCTAAATCAAGCCCCGTAGGTTTGAGCATTTGCGCGGCAATATGCCACAAATGATTGGCAAAGTTGCAGGCAATAACCGCCGCAAGATGTATTTGCCGCCGCTCTTCCGAACTTATTTCATATACTTTGGTACTAATGTCGGAAGCAAGCGTCGCCAACAAATCTAACGTAGATTGGTCAGCGGCTTCAATGCAGATAGGTATTGGTCTCCAGTCCAACGCTTTGGCTTTGGAAAAGGTTTGCAGCGGGTAAAAAACGCCATGCCGCCGTTCCAGACCTTCCAGTATGCTCATCGGCAAAGTACCTGAGGTATGCGCCACAACCGCACCGGGCGGCAGCCGCAAAGTAGGCAATAGTTCGGGCAAAGCCGAGTCGGCAACAGATATGATGACCAAATCCGCATCCGAGCAGGACAAATCGGGTTTGCCGATAGGCGTCGCTTCATAAAGTCGCTCGGCAAGCGCGGCGGCATTTTTGCGACGACGGCTGAATACCTCCGTTATGCGATGGCCGCCCGCCTCTAAGGCTTCGGCCAGATGCCAAGCTACGTTGCCTGCCCCAATCAATGCGATGCGAAGCATAATTTATTGACCGTTGATAACTTTCATTAAGGCGCGGTGAACGAGCGGCCCGGCTTCTGGGCCGGTGGAATTAATTTCGCCATAAGGCGCTTCTTTGTAGTCATAGGTGTAAGGTGCATCTACATCCCACTGACTTTTAGGGATAATGTAGCCTATCTCGTCGTTGGCAAGCCCCAGTATGATGTGCTGCCTGCCCTTCATCAGACTGCGAAGCGGCGGGATTTCCTGCGGGCTAAGGTCAAAGTCTTGCCCTTGTGGGCTTTCTATGCCGCCATCTATTATTTCAGGATAAATTTCGCCCGGTACGCAAAGCAAACTAATCGCATCGCCGATTTGCAAATAGGCAACCTCTGTGCGCAGTTGATTCCAACCGCTGTATCCTCTGTCTAATACGCCGAGCGCAACGGCGAGTTTGTAAAGTTTATTGTCCAACGGAATGGTAAAAGTTTGCGCCCGAAGAGCGATGCCCGCATTGCCAATAATATTTTCAGGCTTTCGGGCGGCGCTATCCAACGCGCGAAACGTGAGCATCGCCAATCGCTTGCCTTGCGCATCTATTTTTTCAAAAGAGCCTTTTACGACAGATTGCCCGCTTACAGGGTCGGCAATTGCAATGTCAGGGTGGGTAGTCATCAGCCCCCCGATAGCGCCTGTGAAAAAAATGGCTGTGCCTCCTAAACCTTTGGCAATCAGGCTGTCTTCTTTGTAAATGCCTCTTTCTACATACTCGCGCCAGTAGTGCGGAAAATCTGAGCTGATGAGCAAGTTGCCGCTCCACAGCGTTTCGGGATGATTGCCCCAGCAGAGCAACGTACCCAGCGTCGTATCGGCTTGCGCATCAATTGCCTGAATAATGTGCAGGTTTTTATCATATGCCAGAGGCATGCGCGTGTCGGCAAGCATGGGCGCGGCACCGGCGCTGTCGGTGGCAAACCGCAACAAGGCAGGGCGCAAATTGGCAGCCGCTTTTTCGATGACTTGCGCCGTACTTTGGCGCACGGTCTCCATATATTCAGGATTTACGCCGCTGAAAAAATAATTTTCACCCCACAAGCCAATCGTATCGGGGCCTTCATGTACGTGTGTGGAAGTAATGACGGCATAGGTAATGCCTGCGGAAGCGGATATTCGCTCTCTGATTTTTACCACTTCGTTGTGTCCCAGCCCAATTACATCCAGCGCGACAAGCGCCACGCGCGATTGACCGTCATCAATCACCACGCACCGCGCCCACAGCGGGTCATGTACGCCTTGCGCGGGTTTTTTATTCTGAAAACCCGCCATCCAAACCGCATCAAAACGCCCGTTTTTATTAGTGTCCTCCCAACGGTCGCCGTCGGACTTATCAAAGCGGGCATCGCCGTTGGCATCTGTCCACGAGTCGGCGACAATGGGCGTAATATCCACTTTTGCAAAGCCTACTTTTAGCGTCGGCTGTTCAGGCGGCGTAATTTGCAGCGATAGTTCGTAACCCGGCGTTCGGTCTCTGCCGTTGAATATCGCCCACAACACAGGCAGGGCAATCATTACTGCCAAAGGAATAAGTATGCGGCGCATGCGCCTATTTTTATCGGTCGCCATCATGGGTATCGGGTGAGTATTGGTGAAATACTGTATTTTTGCACTAAATTAAGTTGAAAATTACATGGAATCCACTCGCCAACGCAAGTTCGCCCGCTTGATACAAAAAGAGTTGAGCGATATTTTTCAAAAAGATTTGAAAGAAATTACGGGCAATCATTTGGTAACCATTACCGTTGTGCGGGTTTCGCCCGATTTAAGCATTGCTAAGATTTATTTGAGTTTTTTACCCGACAAAGGCAAGACCGAAAAAATAGATATGCTGCGCGAAAATATCAAGCAAATCCGTCAAGAGTTAGCCGCTCGCATTCGCCATCAGGTGCGCATTATCCCTGAATTGCAATTCTTTGTTGATGATACAGAAGAAGAGGCGATGCGTATCAACCAATTGCTTGCAGAGTTGAATATCCCGCCTGCGCCGCCCGAAACAACAGAAGACGCTGAGGAATAACTTAAACTATTTGAGCGCCGCGTGCTTTCTCTTTTCCGAATCAATGACCCGCTGCGATTTTTGCTGGCGGCAGCAATTTTCCTGCTGTTGCGGTTTGGACTGTTTTATGGCGATCTGCTGCCAACAGGGTCCGAAATGCTCTACAGGTTGGTTGGTGAACGCATGGCAGAAGGTAAAAAAATGTACGTGGATATTTGGGAGAATATCCCGCCGTTTTCGGCAGGTGTTTTCTGGCTCGTCCATCTGTTGTTTGGGCGATCCCCGCTTGCCTACCAAATCATTGGGGCGGCTTTGGTCATTTTACAGGCAGGTATTCTGAACGCTATGTCCCTTCGATACAATCTTTACAACGAAAAAAATTACCTACCTGCACTCTTCTACTGCCTTTTTGCATTAGTTAGTTTCGACACACCTGTGCTTTCCCCACCGCTGTTGGCCGCCACGCCGCTGCTGTTGCTGTTAGATAATTTGTTTCGCCTCCGCGATCGGGTGGACAATGAAATTCTGTTTACTATTGGAGCTTATGTAGGTGCTGCTATCTTGTTTTACTACCCTACTATCGTGTTTGCAGGGTATGTTTTCCTGTCTGCTATCTTTCTGCGCAGTCTTTCGCCTCGCCAGTTTGTGGTGATTCTGCTGGGAATTTTATTTATGCCAATGTTAGTAGTGGCGTATTATTACTTTGTGGGAGGATTGGAATATTTCGTGCGCAACTATTGGCTCACATTGTTTTTTCCTGAACGTTTTCTGCTTAACGGTAGCCTGTTAGCTTTGCTGCTGGTCTTGCCCGGGCTATCATTTATTCTGGCAGTATCAAAAGTCTATGCCAACGGTATGGCATTTATCAACTTCCAACAGACCACACACGGGATTTTACTTTTTTGGGTACTATTCGTTGCAGTGGCAACTTTCTTTATTGCCGATGGGGTTTCGGGCAGTTCGCTGATCCTGCTGGCAGCGCCTTATGCGTTTTTTATCAGCCATTATTTCTTGCTTCTGAGTAAAAAATGGACAACAGAACTGATGGCGATACTACTGATTGCGTTGCTTCCTGCTGTTGGATGGATCGTACTCAAAAAGCAACCAAACCTTCAGCCCGCACTGCGCTACAGCTACACGCTGGCAGAACAACCCCTGACATTACCCCAAGCAGCCGAGCGAATCCTTGTGTTAGACAACCGCTGGCAGTATTATCATGGGCGGCAGTTGGCCACGCCCTACCTTCACCCCGACCTTGCAGCCTTTCACTTGCAAATGCTGGACAGATACGCCATCGCACAGGCCGTTTATCTCAATATCTTGTCAGATATGCCTGATTTGATTGTCTGCGCGCCTGCCGCAACCGATAATATCCGCCTGTTTGAACGCCTGCAAATCTTGCAACGCTGGTACGAGCAACATCCACAGTACCCGGATTTTTACTACAAACGCATAAGGACTGTTCAATAACTTTTTTTTGCTATCTTAGCAAAGGACGTAATCAACAACTCACTAATCAATGACCGACAACCCTACGCCCGTCCCGCGTTCCGAACAGGAAAACCTCGAACTGTTTAACCGCGACTTTGTACCACACATAGATGCGATGTACAACTTCGCCTATAAACTGACCTTGGATGAGGACATAGCCAAAGATTTGGTACAAGACACCTATCTGAAAGCCTTTCGGTTTATCAATTCATTTACTGTTGGAACTAATGCAAAAGCTTGGTTGTTTAAGATACTGAAAAACACATTTATCAACAATTTTCGCAAGAAATCCAAAGAGCCTTCCAAAGTTGACTACCAAGAAATAGAAAGCGTATATAACTCTGATGACGTAGATGAAAATATAACAATAGATTTGCGCTCTGAAACAGTGCAAGACATGATCGGCGATGAAGTTACCAACGCCATTAACTCACTGGCGGTGGACTTTCGAACGGTGATTATCCTTTGCGACCTGGAAGGATTTACTTATGAAGAAATGTCAAAGATATTAGACATACCCATCGGTACTGTACGCTCGCGTTTGCATCGCGCACGCATGTTACTGAAGCAGAAGCTAAGCAACTACGCCCGTCAGATGGGCTATGCCGACAATTAGCATACATGTACTTTAAATTTAAAGCATTATGAATAGTCAAGACCCTAATCGGCTCTTATTCAAAGAGATTCTTCCATTGGTTTTAGACGGTGAAGCAGATGAAAACCAACAAGCCTTTTTTAATAAACAAATTGGCATTTGCCCCAATTGCAGGCAGCTTTACGAACAGGAAAACGCTATCAAAAAAGTTATCAAAACCCGCGTAGCGCGCCAACAGCCGCCACAAGATCTGCTTCCGACTATTCAACAAAAAATCCTGCATCATTTTTCCGTTTCTAAAACTTAAGCCGGCACTGTATGGCGCTTGGAAAGCTACTTATATTCTCAGCTCCTTCGGGAGCAGGCAAAACAACCATTGTTAAACACCTACTGAAGAAATACCCATCGCTGTTGTCTTTCTCGGTTTCGGCCACTACGCGCGAGCGCCGACCACATGAAGTAGATGGCAAGGACTATTACTTCATCAGTCAGGAAACCTTCCACGAGCAGATTGCTGCTGGAAACTTTTTAGAATACGAACAGGTTTATAATGGAATTTTTTACGGCACGCTCAGAAGCGAGGTAGAGGCCATCCGTCAGTCAGGTAAGCATGTTATTTTTGATGTAGATGTAATTGGCGGACTAAATATCAAACGACAATACGGCGCAGATGCGCTTGCTGTTTTCGTCAAAGTAAGTTCGATTGACGAATTGGCACGGCGACTGATGAGCCGTAACACCGAGTCGGAGGAAAAACGCCGCGAGCGTGTGGAAAAAGCCCGCCGCGAAGTTCAATATGCTGAAGACTTTGATGTCATTTTACTCAATGACCATTTGCCTACTGCCTTGCAAAAAGCCGAAGAACTGTTTGAACAGTTTGCGGGACTGAATGTGGAGCAGGTGTAACATTTTTATTTGTACACATACAAGAGGATTAAAAAATGATAATCCTCTTGTATGTGCTTTAGTTAAGAAGCCCGAAGGTGTTTTTATGCTACAAGAAATACTACTCACGATGAAGAGTTTTGGCAAAAGATACATCAGAAACGGGCAGTAAAAACAAAATGATAAAGTTTGTTTTCTGGTTAGAAGAAGACCTTGCTCAAAGCATACCTCATAATAATAGAATGACAATAATTTCTAATCACCTTAAGCAAAAGTGTAAGTGGCTTACTAATAAAATAAGCGTTCAAAATAAACAATCTATTCAGTTAGAAGGTGTTCAGGTAATTTTCTTGTCATAGACTTTACACGTTAGTTATACAAAATAATCTACATTGACAACAGACAAGATTATTACTACCCCATGAACACCCCCATCACCCTTCTTGCCATAGAATCTTCGTGCGATGAGACCTCTGCGGCGGTTTTGCGCGACGGACAAATACTTAGCAACGTAACTGCCAACCAAGAAGTTCACGTGCAATACGGTGGCGTTGTACCTGAACTTGCCTCGCGGGCGCACCAGCAACACATTGTGCCGGTAGTAGCCGCTGCCCTACAAACCGCCCAACTCACCGTTGCTGATTTGCAGGCAGTCGCCTTTACTCGCGGGCCGGGGCTGCTTGGTTCGCTGCTCGTAGGGGCTTCTTTCGCCAAAGGGCTGGCGCTGGCTCGTAACATTCCGCTGATAGACGTGCATCACATGCACGCACACGTGCTGGCACACTTCATTGAAGACCCGAAACCCCCTTTTCCCTTTCTTTGCCTGACGGTCAGTGGCGGGCATACGCAGATTGTTCAAGTAGAAAGCCCTACCAATATGCATATCATCGGCGAAACACAGGACGATGCCGTCGGTGAAGCCTTTGACAAAGCAGCCAAAATGCTCGGTTTGCCCTACCCGGGCGGGCCGCTGATAGACAAATACGCCAGAGAAGGCAATCCGCTGCGCTTTACTTTCCCCGAAGTCAGTACGCCTGCGCTTAATTTTTCGTTCAGTGGCATTAAAACAGCTTTCCTGTATTTTTTGCAGGAACAGCAACGACTAAACGCCAACTTTATCAGTGAAAACCTTGCCGATCTTTGCGCCTCTATGCAGCATACACTCGTTACGATGTTGTTGAAGAAATTGCGCAAAGCTGCCCGCCAGACAGACATTAACCACATTGCCATTGCGGGCGGCGTTTCTGCCAATAGCGGACTGCGTCGGGCGCTTGCCGAAACAGGCGCAAACGAGGGCTGGCAGATCTATGTGCCGCGCTTTGAGTACTGCACCGACAACGCTGCAATGATTGCTATGGCAGCCTACTACAAATATCTTGCAGGCGAATTCTGCGGGCAGGAAGTCAGCCCGATGCCGCGCATGGCATTCTAAGCGCTGCTAAACAATTCTGTAGAATATGAGCGAGATACAGGCAGCGCTTCAATTTTATATATAGTGTAAAAAATACATTAAGTTTCTGCCAAAAGCGCTAACTTGTACTTGAAAAAAAGCGTTTCAACGGAAACTTAACTACGCTACCAGCTTATGCAACTCATCAAAGTAGCCGGCGCTGTACTGAATCAGACACCACTGGCCTGGGTTCAAAACAAAAACAACATATTAACCGCCATTCGCGAAGCGCGCGCTGCACAGGTGAGCATTCTCTGCCTGCCGGAGCTTTGTATTACGGGCTATGGTTGCGAGGATGCTTTCTATGCTCCGGGAGTTCACAAAACCGCTTTGCAGGTATTGGAAGAAATCAGACCACACTCGGCAGGTATGGCAGTCTGTGTAGGGCTGCCGCTGATGTACCAAAACCGCATTTTCAATACTGCCTGCCTACTGGTCAATGGGCAAATTGTCGGCTTTACTGCCAAGCGATTTTTAGCAGGTAACGGCATCCACTATGAGCCGCGCTGGTTCACACCTTGGCCCGAAGACGAGCAGGTGCAAGTCAGCATTGCAGGTAAAAAATACCCGCTGGGAGATATTTACTTCAACGTTGGCGGCATTAAAATTGGCTTTGAGATTTGTGAAGATGCTTGGGTAGCCAATCGTCCGGGGCGCAAATTATACCGCTACGGAGTAGACGTGCTGCTCAACCCCAGCGCCAGCCATTTTGCCTTTCAGAAATTAGAAGTACGCAAGCGTTTCGTACTCGAAGGCAGCCGCGCATTTGGTACTGCCTACGTTTATGCCAACCTGCTCGGCAACGAAGCCGGACGTGTGATCTACGACGGTGGCACGCTCATCGCATCCTCGGGGCAGTTGCTGGCAGTTGGCGAGCGCCTCACTTTCCACGACTGCCTGCTGACCGCTGCCATTGTTGATATTCAGGAGGCGCGAATGGCACAAGCACAGGCGAGTACTGTGTTCAATATTCCTGAACTAAAGGAAAACTGCATTGAAGTGGATTTTCAATTTCCCAATATTTCCCCCGGCAGACAACAAGCCAAAGACGCTGCGTGGGAAAAAAGCAACACCCTACAGGAGGAGGAATTTGCCCGTGCATTAGCGCTGGGCTTGTACGACTACATGCGTAAAAGCTATTCGCGCGGCTTTGTCGTATCGCTCAGCGGCGGAGCAGACTCTGCTGCTATTAGCTGCTGCGCACGCCTCATGGTCAGGCTGGGCATCGAGAGCATTGGCATGGAGGCGTTCAAGCAAAAACTTGGCTACTGGCCTGCATTGCAAAATTGCGCCACCGAAGCAGACATGATGCGCCTGATACTAACTACAGCATATCAATCAACGCGCAACAGCGGCGACGTAACGCGCACTGCTGCCCGCGAACTGGCAAAGGCAGTAGGCGCAACTTTCTACGAACTGGACGTGGACGCTTTAGTAGAAGGCTATAAGCAAATGGTTGCCGACAGCATCGGCAGACCGCTGAGTTGGGCAACAGACGACATCGCACTGCAAAACATACAGGCAAGAGTACGCAGCCCAAGCATATGGATGCTAACCAACATCAGTGGCGGGTTGCTGCTCTCTACTTCCAACCGCTCGGAGGCTGCTGTGGGCTATGCCACTATGGACGGCGATACTTCGGGTGGTCTCAGCCCGATTGCCGGCATTGATAAGGCTTTTCTGCGACAATGGCTGCGCTGGTTAGAAACAACAGGCGTGCTTCAAACAGACGGTACATTGTTTGCCATTCCTGCCCTGCACCATGTGAACCATCAGGCCCCGACGGCCGAGTTGCGTCCACCCGATTGTAAACAAACCGACGAAGAGGATTTGATGCCCTATGAACTGCTCGATGCAATAGAAGAAGCTGCCATTCGCGATAAAAAGATGCCTATTGACTGCTTTGAACTGATGCAGATTACTTTTCCGCAGTATAGCGCCGCCCAATTGCACGAGTGGATCAAGCGTTTTTTCCGCCTATGGTGTCGCAACCAGTGGAAGCGCGAGCGCTATGCGCCTTCGTTTCATCTGGACGACGAGAATTTAGATCCGAAAACATGGTGCCGGTTTCCGATCCTCTCGGGAGGCTACGAGTGGGAATTGCAACAGTTAGACGAATACGTCAGGACAAAATATTGAGACTTCTCAAAAAGTTGGTGCGATAAGAGTTCCCAATCGGTATTTCGCGGTTGGGAAGTATTACTTTGTCGTCCTTTATCGTGCGGATGTGTTCCGTGTTGATGATAAACGAACGATGCACGCGAATAAACACGTTTTCGGGCAGCTTCTTTTCCATCCCTTTCATCGTGCTGTGAACAACGTAGCAATTACCGGAAAGTGTATGAATCTCAACATAATCGGACATTGCTTCGATAAATTCGACATCGCTCGTTTGGAGATTTACGATCCGACCATCGTCCTTGGTTTTAACGAAAAAGTTTTCCCCTGAGTCCATTTCAGCGCCCGCCTCCGATACCGACCGCATCACAACAGGTGCGGATGTAACGGACAAAGGTGGCTGAAGTTTGGCAACGGCGCGTTGCAGTTTGCTCTCCGCACGGTCAACAGCCCGTAAAAAACGTGGATACTCTACAGGTTTTACTAAAAAATCGGTAACATCATAATCAAATGCCTCTACTGCGTAGTTTTTATTAGCAGTAATGACAATAATTTGTGGTATTTGTTTCAATGTTTTTAACAAGTCCAGTCCCGACATTTCAGGCATTTCCACATCGAGAAAAATAATATCAATCTCGATGTTTTTCAACAACTGATAGGCCTCAATGGCGCTGCTGCATTCAGCCACTAACTCAAGGTTGGTAGTACGCTTGACCAGTTGCCTGATTACGATACGAGAAAAAGCATCGTCGTCTACAATTATGCAATTCATGAACTTGTAGGGGCTTTTATACTTAATGGAGTATACATAAAACTGTTTATAGTACAATTTATTGCGCGGAACGGCAACTTATTTATAAGCGGCAGCAAAATGTAGATCCATAATCCGCTTAATGTATTTACCAAGTACATCAAATTCAAGATTGACACGATCGCCTACTTGCAGCTCCCGAAAAGTAGTATGTGTATAGGTATAGGGAATAATAGCCACACTGAACTCGCCGGGTTTGCTGTCTATAACAGTCAGACTCACCCCGTTGACAGCAATTGAGCCTTTTTCGACCGTAAAATTCCCCGTTGCAGTATCGTAGGAAAAAGTATAACGCCAGCTACCGTTCTCATCAGCCGCATAGATACAGACTCCAGTCTGGTCTATGTGCCCTTGCACAAAATGACCGTCGAATCTGCCATTGGCAACCATACAGCGCTCCAAATTGACGGCTGCCCCTACCTGCAAATCACCCAGATTCGTCTTGTCGAGCGTTTCTTGAATCGCTGTAACAATATGCGTATCCTGCTCTACGGCTATAACGGTCAGGCATACCCCATTGTGCGACACACTCTGGTCTATTTTCAACTCGTGGGAAATAGGCGATGCAATATGCAGGTGGATATTGCTGTGTTCCTTGTGAATGGCTGTTACTTTGCCTATTGCTTCAATGATGCCTGTAAACATTTAGCGTATATTTGCGATTAAGGCAAAGTTATGCAAAAAAAGGATGACCCGCGTATTATACACGCCTGGTGCATGTACGATTGGGCTAATTCAGCCTACATGCTCGTGATTAGCTCGACCCTGTTTCCGGTGTATTACAATTCGGTTACGCGCAGCGCTTTTGGCGGGGATATAGTCGTTTTTTTAGGCTGGCGCATCAGTAACACGGTGCTTTATTCCTACTCTATTGCTTTTGCGTTTTTGTTGGCTGCTTTGCTCTCGCCGCTGCTGGCAGGTATTGCAGACTACGGACGCTTTCGCAAGCCAATGATGCGCTTCTTTACTTATCTGGGTGCTATTGCTTGTCTTGGGCTGTATTTCTTCGAAGGCGATAATATCGTATGGGGAATTGCCTGTAATATCCTTGCCTGCTTTGGTTATACGGGCAGTCTGGTATTCTACAATGCCTATCTCCCCGAAATTGTCAGGCGCGACCGTCTGGACAGTGTTAGTGCGCGTGGCTTTGCCTATGGGTATTTGGGGGGAGTATTACTGCTGGTTGTCAACCTGCTGATGATCGAGCAGCCGCAGTGGTTCGGTATCAACAACCAAGAACATGCCGTCCGCCTGTCGCTGGCTTCTGTGGGCATCTGGTGGATGGTATTTGCTCAATATACGTTTTTCTATTTGCCCGGTAGCTCTCGGGAAGCAGAACCCTCCACTGCTCTTCTAACGCATGGCTACAGACGATTGAAAAACGTTTGGGAACAATTGCGCAGGCTGCAATCTACCCAATATTACCTCATGGCGTTCTTTTGCTACAGCATGGGGGTGCAAACCGTGATGCTGCTGGCGGCAACTTTTGGCGAAAAAGAAATCAAAATGAGTGCCGATAAGCTAATTATGACTGTGCTGATTATTCAGTTAATTGCTATTCCCGGCGGCTATCTGTTTGCCCGTATTGCAAAAAATATCAGCAACAAACTATCTGTCAATATCATGCTGGGGCTTTGGTTAGTCGTTTGCGCAGGAGCTTACGTGGTGAATAGCGCCTTAGGGTTTTACCTCCTTGCCGCGCTCGTAGGGCTGATTATGGGTGGAATTCAGTCGGTATCGCGCTCTACCTATACTAAGCTGATCCCTAAAAACACTACCGGCAACACCTCATTTTTCAGCTTTTATGACGTTGTTGAAAAGGTATCTATCATTGGCGGAACATTTACTTTTGGCTTGGTAGAACAACTTACCCAAAGTATGCGCAACAGTGCTATTGCCTTAGCTGTCTTTTTCATTCTGGGATTGGCACTCATGACGCTGGTGCATATACCGCGCCATCGCATATGGCTTAGCCGATTGCAATAATTTTAACGATACTTCACAACAAAGCTCGACACGATGATTAGCGCATAGTCGTTGGCTGCAACAATATGGTGTCATCCCCTACTGAGCTTATCAAAAATGAATGATCTACCATGCAGTTTCTATCCCGTATGTATTGCACATTGGCAGCATTGAAATCATCCCTGCCCCGTTTTCTGAAGCTGTCCAAAAAGTAACACGGAATCTAGTCTGTGATTTCTTAATCACTTGATAATCAAATAGCTACAGACTGAAGTCTATGCTACATTCAGCCCTTTTGGACAGCCGCAATTCATCCATCATGCAACTCATCAGGGCATCAGGTGATAGATGGATTTGAAACTTGCCGATTAGTTTCTATTGGCTGAAGCAATGAATGGCTTAACTTGACAGGTGCGCCTGATCATCAGCGGCTTTGTAACCGCGAACAGCGCTACTCCCTGCATGCCATACCGACAACTTAAACCTGACCGACTATGTGACAGATACCCTCATAGCCTGCGATGAATCAGTACGCACGGGTGCAGTAGCAAGGCTATCTCAGGCAGACCATGCTTCTAATTGACCTTTGTAATTAAACGTTTACTTTCGGAAAGTAATTTTCCACAGCCCGCGCAGGTCACCCTGCTTATAGCCTATCGCCAAATCGTTCGGATATTTTTCGCGGATCGCCGCCAGCGTAGGTGCCGCAATATCGGTTTGCGGATCGCCGTGGCATTGCAAACAGGCCGGCATACCCAGCATGATAGGCTTGTAGTAAATCACCTGATTGTCTTGTTCCAAAAGACGGGCGGCAAGCGCAGTTCCTGCCGCTTTTTGCGCCTGATAATCAGCGATGACGGCGCTGTCTGCCGCATCGGGCTTATCGGCTGGGTTGCGGTAGCGGTCAGAGATGCGCTGGATGGCGCAGTTATAGCGTTGCGAAAGCGAATCGGCAATTGGCAAGGCATGAACATTACAAAAAGCGACGGCTCCAGCCGCCCCCTGTTGGTTGATAGCTTTCATCAAAGCCCCAACAAAGGCCTTTTGAGCTGCGTTGGCGATAGAGTCGCCTGTTGCCTGAAAATCTGTTACAACGGCAGAAGTTCCGTTTTCGGTGGAAGTATCGGTGGTTGTTTGCGATGAGTTGCCGCAAGCCCAACTAAACAACAGCAACGCCGCGAGGAAGTATGTTTTTTGCATAAGATTGTTTGTTTGGGGTTGTTCAGTAACATGCGGATACCAGCTGATTACACTGATAAACGCTGATTTTTTCTTCTAATTTAGAAAAACTGATGCAATAAATCACATCCGTAAAAATCCGCGTAATTTTTGTCAGTATTCAGCATCTTTCGCTTAGGTTTCGTAATTGGTTCGCGCCAGAATGCTGCGCCCGAGCGTTACCTCGTCGGTGTATTCCAGTTCGCTACCGACGGGCAGTCCGCGAGCAAGCGTTGTGATTTTTACTTGGTAATTTTTCAATTTTTTAGACAAATAAAAAGCAGTAGTGTCGCCTTCCATCGTCGCACTGATGGCAAGGATAATTTCTTTGACTTCGCCTTTGGCCACGCGGCTGATAAGAGACTCGATGTTCAAATCCGCAGGGCCAACGCCTTCAATGGGCGATATAATTCCGCCAAGCACATGGTAAAGCCCCATGTATTGCCCCGTGTTTTCGATGGCTAAGACATCGGGCGATTCTTCTACAACGCAAATAACGCTGCGGTCGCGACGGCTATCGGTACATATCTGACACAGCTCCGCCTCTGAAATGTGGTGGCAGAGTTGGCAGTAGGTGGTTTCTTTGCGCAGCCTGATGATTGCCTCCGCCAGTTGGATGCTGTATTTTTCCTCTTGTTTGAGCAGGTGCAGCGCCAGCCTGAGTGCGGTTTTCTTGCCAATACCGGGCAGCTTAGAAATTTCCGCAACGGCAGCTTCAACCAATTTAGAGGGATAGTTCATCAGGCTAATGATTACAGGATAGCCGCCCCGATACCTCTTTCGGTAATTGCGTCGCGCATAGGACGCAATTGATCAAAACTACCCTTTTTCACAGTGCATTTGCCTTTGTAGTGAATAATCAAAGTGCATTGCTCGGCTTGTTCAGGAGTGTGTCCGCAAACTGTAATCAGCGTCTGGATGACAAAGTCAAAGGTATTTACATCATCGTTAAAAACGACCAGATCATGATTGTCAACCAGTAGTTCGTCTAACTCACTGATTTCAAGAATTTCAACTGAATTATCTTCCCAAGGCTGCATTTGTAATGAATTTAACTCTTACATGCAAAGTTAAAAAAAAATGGGATACTTGTTTGACATATGCTTTTTATATTATATTTGCCATCACTTGTAACTTAAATTAGCAATAAATATGACAATGAAAGACAACTACTACAACCCACCTCGCTGCACCTTTCACTGACTTCTGAATACCATATCAGTATTCACGAAGTAATCTCTGCAACATTGATCAAAGCCATCTTGCTTGTGATTATTGTTTTCATTTTTGCTGTCAGCCATGCCCCTGTCAACTGTAAGTAATATTTTTGACAAATTTTTGCAAATTACCACAAATAGCAATTCACATGAACATGAAAATGAAATTTTTACTACAATTAGCTTTGGCTTGCTTGCTAATGCTAAGTGCGAATTTGCTCTACGCACAAAGTCGCACAGTAAAGGGTAAGGTTACGTCTGATGAAGACGGCAGCGCATTACCCGGTGTAAACGTAACCTTGAAAGGTACTAACACAGGTACTATTACGGACGTAGAAGGCAACTTCAGCCTTTCGGTTTCAGGGGATGATCCTGTGCTTATATTTTCTTATGTTGGTTTTATTACACAGGAAGTAAGCGTAGGTACGCAGGATAATATCAACGTCAGACTGGCAGTAGACGTACGGGCACTTTCTGAAGTAGTAGTTGTTGGTTACGGCGAACAGCGTAAGCGCGACATCACCGGCTCTATGACTTCGGTAAAGGCAAAAGACTTCAACCCCGGTGTTATTGTATCGCCTGAGCAGTTGTTGCAAGGTCGCGCTCCCGGTGTTGTTATCACATCAGCTAACGGCGATCCGGGTGCCAACCCTAACGTAACTATTCGCGGCGGTACTTCTATCAATGCAAGTAACTTGCCTCTATATGTAATTGACGGTGTGCCTATTGACAACGGCACAGTTACTCCGGGCGGTGCAAATCTTGGTGCTGCTCCTCCACGAAACCCGTTGAACTCGCTGAATCCCAATGATATTGAGTCTATTGACATATTGAAAGATGCGTCTGCGGCAGCCATTTACGGTTCACGTGGCGCCAATGGCGTAATCATCATCACAACCAAGAAAGGCAAAGAAGGCAAAGGCACACTAAACTACGATACCTATGTAGGTGTAAACACTCCTTCCAAGTACCTGCCACTGCTGAACGCTTCAGAATACCGTCAGTTCGTACAGGCTAACAACCTGAACAACGATCTGGGCAATGCCGACACAGACTGGCAACGCGAAGTTCTGCGCAGCGCACTTGTGCATAACCATGACCTTTCTTTTGGTGGTGGCACAGCCAGAACACAATACCGCGCCTCTGTGAACTACTTCAGGCAGGATGGTATGGTTATCAACTCAGGTATGACCCGCGTTTCAGGTCGTATTAACGTAAACCACAAAGCTATTAATGATAAGCTGAACCTTGAATTACAATTAATGGGTTCTCAGGTGAATGACCAATTAGTGCCTTACTCTGCTACGGGTGGTTTTGAAGGTGGTTTATTCACCAACGTAATGAAAATGAACCCAACTTTCCCTGTGAGAAAACCTGACGGTTCTTTCTTTGAATATCCTTCGCCTTCTATCCGCAACCCGGTTGCATTAGCTACTCAGTTGAGCGATAATGTTGTTACAAACCGTATCTTCGCTAACTTGGGCGCTACTTATGAGTTGGTGAAAGGTTTGAAAGCACGCGTTGCCGTAAGTACAGACCGCAACCTTTCTACCCGTAAGATTTATATTCCTCGCGAGAACCCTGCCGGTTTACCTTTTGGCGGTGAGGCAGCTATTCGCCAAAATGATTTTGGTTTCGAGCGCTTTGAGTCTTACTTTAGTTATCAGAGAACGCTCATGGAAAACCACAACCTAAATGTAATTGCAGGTTATGACTACCAGATTTTCACCCGCGAGGGTTTTGGTGCTGCCGGACGCGATTTTATTACAGATGCTTTTGGCCCTCACAACTTAGGCGCAGGCAATTCAACCGCATTGGCAGGTATCCCTCCATTCTCATTTAAAGAGAACAGTCGTCTGATTTCATTTTATGCACGTGCCAACTACGATATTGCCGGCAAATACCTATTTACAGCTACCTTGCGTCGCGATGGTTCTTCTCGCTTCGGTGCAAACAACAAATGGGGCAACTTCCCTTCAGCTTCCGTTGCATGGCGCTTAGTTGAAGAAAATTTCATGAAAGACATTGATGTTGTAACCGATTTGAAAATTCGTGCCAGCTATGGTATCACAGGTAGTCAAGAAATCGGCAATCGCCGCTCATTGACCATCTTCAATGCCGATCCGGGGCTGCGTGCTGTCATTGGTGGTTTACCTTTGACAGGTGTTGCACTGACCCAAAACCCGAATCCGAACCTGAAGTGGGAAGAAACGGCTCAATTTAACGTAGGTATTGACTACGGTTTCTTTGATAACCGTCTGACGGGTAGTGTTGACTACTTCATTAAGCGCACTACCGACCTGCTGTTGGAATTTGCAGTTCCGCAGCCTGCCGTGGTTCCTACAATTCTGGGCAATGCGGGCGAGGTAGAAAACAAAGGTATCGAGTTTGCTGCCAACTACACTGCTGTTGATAAAGGCGATTTCCGTTGGGATATTTCTGCCAACTTTGCACACATCCAAAATAAAGTAGTGAGCCTTGCGGGCAGCGCTGACTCTATCTTCCGTGCGGGCGCTTCCGGTGCAGGTCAGTCAGGTGTTAATACGCAGGTGATTGCTCCCGGCTTGCCTGCCAACTCATGGTATGGTCCTACGCTGCTTCGTATTGAAAACGGTGTACAGATCTTGGGCCCTCGTCAGGTGTTAGGTAATCCCAATCCACGTTTGACTTACGGTATCAACAACAGTTTCCGCTACAAGAACTTAGATGTTAGCTTCTTCCTGCAAGGTGTGCAGGGCGTAGAGGTATTCAACAACACTGCGCTGGAATACACCTTGAAAAACAATGTATTCACCAATATCAATATGCTGCGCGAAGCCCTGACCGATGGCACAAATCTTCAGGAAACACCGAAGTTCTCCGACCGCTGGATCGAAGATGGATCTTTCCTGCGTCTACAAAATGCAACCGTTGGCTACACCTTTGATGTTAGCAAAGTAAACTGGTTAAGCAATTTGCGCGCTTATGTTACAGGACAGAATCTGTTTATCATCACTAAGTACTCTGGTCTAGACCCTGAAGTAGCTGCGGCATTTCCGGGCTATGATTACGCAAACTATCCTCGTGCCCGTACCTTCATGGTAGGTCTGAGCATAGGTTTCTAAGAAGTTCCGGAAGGCATTTTATCACTTAAGTATCTGATAGAGTGGCTGCTGGACAAAAAATACACTTATGTGTTCAAACAAGGAACTTCAACAAAAAATTGTAATTTAAACTAAAATCGTGTTCTTATGATAATGAAGAGCAAAATAACAAAGTATTTCGTAGCCGGTGCTTTGGCGTGTTCCACGCTGGTGTATTCCGGTTGTACGAATCTGGAAGAGGATGTATTCAGCCAAATTGTTCCTGAAAACTTCTTCCGCAATGATGCACAGGCACTCTCTACTTTAGTGCCTATCTATGCACAGCTACGTTCGTATCTGTGGAATTATTACAATATTTCGCAGCACACTTCCGACGAAACAATGGTACCTCAGCGTGGTGGGGACTGGGGCGATGGCGGTGTTTGGGCACAATTGCATACGCATACATGGGATAAAACACACCCAATGTTGAACGGCGCATGGATTGATGCTTACACGGGTGTTGCACGCGCGAATGTATTTATTGACAATTTGTCTCGCTCTAATGTGAGCGATGATCTTAAAAAAGCGTTTAGTGCAGAAGCCCGATTCCTTCGTGCGTTTTTCTATTTCCAGCTAATGGATTTCTTTGGTGGTGTTCCCGTTGTGACTACTCCGACAGTTGATGCTGCAAACCCACCTGCCCGCAACAGCCGTCAGGAAGTGTTCAATTTTATTGAAACTGAATTGCGTGCTGCTGCAGCAGACTTGCCTTTAACAGCTACCGGAGCAAACTTTGGCCGCGCAACCAAAGGAGCAGCTAATGCATTACTCGCAAGAATGTACCTCAACGCACAGGTTTACACCGGTACTGCACGTTGGCAAGACTGTGTGGCTGCTTGCGATGCGGTTATTAACAGCAATGTGTACCGGCTGGCTACCAACTACTTCGATAACTTCGTAGTGAATAACCACACTTCACCGGAAGCAATCTTTGTAATCGGCAACCTCAATTTGCAAGATTTGGGCTTGACCTTCACCATGCGTAATTTCCACTACAACCAGTTGCCACAGTCTCCTTGGAATGGCTTCTGTACCATTGCTGAATTTATTGATCAGTTCAATGAGCCTGGCGATATACGTCGCAATATTTTGCAAGAGGGGCGCGCCATCAACTTCCTCACCGGACAGCCTGCTTTTGATCGCAGCGGTAATCCTTTGATATTTACCCGTGATGTTCCTTTGGTGAACGCTTCTGAAGGTGCAGGCGTTCGTGTATTGAAGTGGGAGATTGACCCGAATCAAAATGGAGGGGATGCAGGTAACGATTACTTTATCTTGCGTTATGCGGATGTACTGTTGATGAAAGCTGAGGCTTTGAACGAACTGAGCGGTCCTACCGGTGAGGCTATCAACTTAGTTAACCAAGTGCGTAATCGCTCTATCAGTCCTCCACGTCCGTTGTCTGCCGCAGGTTTCAACCGCGATACTTTCCGTGCACAAATTCTGCGTGAGCGCTCCACAGAGTTAGGTTGGGAAGCTACTCGTCGCACAGACTTGATTCGTCATCAGCGCTTTACTAACGCTTGGACGAATAAGCCTGCGAGCCAGCCAATCCGCAACTTATTCCCTATTCCACAGGCACAGATTGATGCAAATCCTCGTCTGACACAGAACCCGGGTTATTAATCGGTTAGAATTAAGTAGATAAAAATCCTGTCAGGGGCAAATCCTGACAGGATTTTTTATGCGATGCTAAGCGTATTGCCAACCAATAACGAGTACGTCGTCTGTCTGCGATTGGTTGCCTTTCCAGTTGTTGAAGGTGTGAGCAAGTTGTCGCCGTTGTTGGCTCATAGGACTTTGTTGCAATTCGATTAGTAAGTTTCTGAATCGTTGCGGCGAGAACTTTTTATTGGTCGTACTGCCAAACTGATCCTTGAATCCGTCAGTAGCCAGATAAAATCTCATATCATTGGTAAGTGGCAGTGTGTGTGCTGTAAAGTACCGTTGCTGCTCGGGTTGGTGTCCGCCGATACTGTATCTGTCGCCACGAATAATTTGCAGTTCCTTGTTTTGTAGAACGTACAGATCATTTTTTGCTCCTGCAAAATGTAGCATCTGTGCTTTTTGGTCAATGACACACAAAGCGATGTCCATGCCGTCGCGGTTATCGCTACTGTCCTGCCTAAGCATCATTCGCACTTTGCGGTGTAACTCTTCCAAAATTTGGGTAGGCGACGTAATACATTGTACGTCAATGAGTTGATTGAGAATAGTGTGTCCAATCATGCTCATTAGGGCGCCCGGTACACCATGTCCGGTGCAGTCAATAGCTGCCACAACAATTTTTTCAGCATTGTTTATCTCATCTTGTACGGTTGTAAAGTAGTAGAAGTCGCCGCTGACAATATCGCGCGGTTGATAGAAAATAAAACCATCCTTAAAATAGTTTTTTAGTTGCTCTTCGGCAGGTAACAGCGCTGTTTGAATGCGCAGGGCATAGCTGATACTCGCTGTAATAGCATTACGCTGGCTTTGGATTTCTTCATTCTGCACGTGCAGCACTTTGTTTTGCTCTTCCATCAGGGTGCTTTGTGCCAGAATTTCCTCTTTTTGCTGCTCAAGTTCAATGTTTTTGTTTGCAATTTCAGCATTCTTGTCGGTCAGTAGCTGGTTAGCTTTCTGCTGTTGGCGGTTGCTGCGGTACACAACACCGAGCAACGCAGTAGCCATCAGTACTAAAGCCAGAAAAAAGTAAGTAATTGTGTGTGCAACACGGGCTTCTTCCTCTTTGAGTTGCTTGTCTTTTTGCAATATTTCTATCTGTGCCTGCTTTTTTTGGGTATCGTAAATGGTTTGCATTTGCGACATTTGGCGAGTGCTGTTTTCATTAAAAATAGCTTCATGCAACGCCAAGTAACGTTTTTGAGCTTCAAATGCTTCTTTGTAGTTGCCTTGCAGCGCATAAACTTCTGCAAGCACTGCCTCTGCGTCTTTCTCAAAAATTTTATTCTGCAACTCGCAACTGAGCGCAATAGCTTCGGTCAGGTGCGCAAGTGCCTGTGGATAATTCTTTAGTTGCTTGTAGATCATTCCCAGTTGTATGAGATATTCAGCAACACTTGCCCGATCTTCGATGCTGCGGAATATTTTAAGGCTCTCTTCTATGTTACGGAGTGCATCATTATAGCGTTGTTCAGCCAGCCGACACTTGCCGATGATCCCCAGCGAGAATGCAACGCAGTCCTGCATATTAGGATCTAAACGGCTGATTTTCATAGATTTTTCCTGATACTCTACCGCCTTATCATATTGTCCTATCTCTTGGTACGCTTCGCCGATGTTGAGCAAGTAAACTGCAGCTGCTTCTTCTTGCTGCTGTTCGAGGGCTAATTGGAGTGCTTGTTCGTAGTAGTTAAGTGCTTTTTCGTATTGCTTTTGTCGAAAGTAAAGGATGCCAATACTGTTATAGCTTCGGGCTTGTGCAGAGCGTATATTAATCTGTTCGCTGATTTTTAGCGCCTGTAGCTTGTAGTCCAATGCCATAGCATAATCGCCGAGCCGCTCGTAGAAAGTACCGATCAGCCCTAAGGCAGTACTTTCGCCGCGCTGATAGGAGAGTTTGCGGGAAAGTTCCAGCGCTTCCTTTGCGTAGTTGTAGGAGGCAGCCGGCTCGTTGTGGGAAGTGGTAAAACTTAGCTCATTTAGTATTTGTATGCGAAATGTGTCGTTGATACTTTGAGGCAGCAGTTGCAGCAGGCTGTCTGCAATGGCTTTATTGTTTTGTGCTTGCAGTGCGGCAGCAAAGCACAATGCCAGATATAGTAAAACGACTTTATTCAAAGGCATACAAACAAAACTAATATATTTATGTATAAAAAAAGCTACTTTAGCTGATAAACCACTCAGCATATGCGGTATTACTTTTTAGCAATCAGCATGATAGCGCTTTTGCATAGCCCCCCGGTTTGGACGCAAAAAGTGAAGGAAGTAAAGGCTTTTCAGATAATGGCAGGCAGCATTGAGCGGCAGCTCCAACTGCACGAGCAGTACGATCCGAATGGTAATCTGTTATACAGATACCTGCCTGACTTGTACTGCACAATGAAATACGCTTATGATGCGCAAAACCGCATGATAAGCTCTTATCAAATGTGTGGAGAGAGTTTTTGGAACGGTCAGCTAAATTATAACTATCCCAGCCCTTATGTAACCATTGTGCGCAGCGAAGAATTGGCGGGAGGGCGATACATGAGATACGACTCGCTCAATAGACAAAACAAACTCGTAGCCAGTTGGTCGTACTGGGCAGCTGCCGACCGCGAAGGAGATTCCACGATTACTCATATTCGCCATACATACTCTCCACAGGGGCTGCTGATGCGTACACACACGCGCATCATTACCTACGGCAAACGACGCCCCCAGCAGCCTGACAGCCAAACAGATGATTTTGAAGAATTTGAATACAACAGCCGCGACAGCCTGACGACAAAATATACGTATTCGGCAGGAAATGAAATACAGAAAAGAATAGTCTTTCAGGCAACATATGACAGCTTGAGCGGGCGGATGGTTGAGTCGTTTGAACAGCCTTACGCGCAGGGTGGTACTACGCGCAGAGAGTATTTCTACGACGAACAAGGCAGACTGAGCGAGTTCAAAAACTGGTATCTCTCATCGGATGATGCTGCATGGGAGATGACCCGCGAAATCCTGTATCGCTATCCAAACGAGGAGGAGCGCATAGAAATCTGGAGATCTTACTTCCAAAACAGTTTCGATGTTGAAGAAGTCAAAAGCTACCGGAACGACTTGCTAATGCGCATTACTTTGCTGGATATACGCGGGCAGGGACAACAAATGATTGTCTATGAGTATAGCTATCATTGATTTTATACTAAAATGAATCATCTACCACGTAGATTTTTTGCATATTGACAGCATAAAATCGTTACAAGGCAATGATCATACTACCTCATCAGGCAATTCACTGGAGCTTACGCCACACCCTTCGCATGCCTCACGCGGAACTCCTTAACTCCTTTTCCTTCAAAAACCAATAACAGTCGTTAAAACCAATTACTTTTGAGTATAGCATTTACCTGCTGCTATATTTTAGGTACAAACCATTTTCATAAAAATCATCTTGGTTTAACGTATCGAAGAAATCTTAAAACGTAGATTGATCCATTTTTTAATAGTCCACCAATTCATCTGTGGCTATTTGGGGGTTCGCCAATCGCCATCAATTTTTGGTTGAATTTTCAATGATAGCGATTTCCTCGTCCGTCAAGCCGTACAACTGATAAACGAGTTGGTCAATTTGGTTTTCTAATTCGGTGGTATTGGCTGATGGGTTTTGCTTCTTGATGGATAGTATGTTTGTTACTAAACTTTCCACCGCTCTGAAAGACACAGGATTTTGTTTGGGTAATACCATATTATTGATATTTTCTATCAAAATTCTGGGAAACTGTTGTTTTTCAGCAAAGATACTGCGATATACAAAATGAATGAGTTTTGAGTTAAGTATTGCCAAAATTAACTCATTTGTATAGTATTCGCTTGTTGAGTATAAACAATAAACTGACTGGGTAGCAATTTCTTTGTTTGTTGAAAGCGTAGCATTGATACGAGTACCTAACTGACGGATAACAATTTTTTGTGCCTCATATCTTGCTAAATCCTTAAGAATATTTTTTCGCTGAATAAATTTTATTGCTCCTTTAAAACAGTAACGTTCTATATGCTCACCTGAAATAATTGGCATCGCATCTTCCGAAAGATAGCTGTCAAGAATAACATCACTTTTCTTGCCAATTTCCTCTCCACGCCAAATATGAATGTGGTTAACAAAATATTCATTATCAAATAGTTTAGCTAAAAGTGCCAACTCATCACCATTGATAAATAATAGACGAAATGAGTTAATCTTTTCATGAGTTAAGTATTGAATTTGTTTTACTTGAAATTGACCGCTTATGAATGATTTAATATTTTGAGTTTTAGTGTACTCAATAAATTGAGATTCTCTGCTTACTTCTTTTTTAAAAAAGCATACACAAGAACCAACAGATGCTTCATCAAAGATATCATCGATATGAAGCAGTTTTGTGAGTAATGTATTCCGATAAAGATATTCACGAATAGTTTTGAAACTACTTCGTGCTAAGAAAGAATCCGGAATTATTAATCCGCTTATTCCTTGATGTCTTAGTAAAACTACGGATTTCTCTATAAAAAGTGAGAATAAGTCATATTGAAATTTTGCCGTCTGATAAGCAGTTGCATAAACAGACTTTTGCGTTTCTTTAATTTCTTTACTTGATACATACGGCGGATTCGCAATCACTACATCAAATCCCACAAAATCGCCGTCATCGTTCAGCACTTCAGGAAATTCAAAACGCCACTCAAAAGCGTTTTCGTAAATTTTGTTGCTTTTAATTTCTTCAATTTCGGCTTCCAACTTTTGTATTTCTTCGGTGAGTTTTTCGGCTTTTTTCTCTCGTTCTTTTATCTCTTTTTGGCTTGCTTCAAAAACGCTCGTTTGGTTCATCAAATTGAATAGTTCGCCTTCGAGTTTGCGTTTTCGCAAAAGTTTGGGGTCATTTTTGGCTATTTCGCTTCTAAAATCCGATTTTATATCGGCAATCAGGCGTTCCATTTCCCGCTTTTGTTCTTTGCTTTGGGCGTTGCGATAGGTAGCGACGGCAATTTTATAGGTATCCATATTCCATTTGCTTCCACGTTTGAAAACGTGCGTGATGGATTGGTCTATCGGAAAACGGCTCACAAGTGAGTTTCCGCATTTGATATTGATGTCAATGTTGGGAAGGGTTTCCAATTCCCATAGCCCACGGTTTAAACCGTGGGCTATATCGGTTTTGTAATAAGCATTTTTCAATAGCTCAATCCACAAACGCAAACGGCAAATTTTCACCGAGTTAGGGTTGATGTCCACACCGAACAAGCAGTTTTCTATGATGGTTTGTTTTTCGTGGAAAAGCGTTTCTTGTATGCGTTGGCTTTCTTTGCTATTGGGGTTGTATTCAAACAGTTCGCCGTTTTCATCTGTTACAATCAGTTCATCGTTTACTACTTCTATTTCGTAGCGGTGCAGCGATTTTCCGTTTTTGTCTTCTAATATTTTCAGGTCATTTTTAACGGCAATGATTTCATTTAAAGCAGAAACCAAAAAATGCCCCGAACCGACAGCCGGGTCGCATATTTTTAGAGAATTGACAATTTCATTTGCCTTTTTTCTTGAAATCTTTTGCGGAATCAACTCATAAATATCTTCAATCGTGTTAATCTGATAATCAGGGAAATCATGGGCAAATTTTTGTATTACAGCTTTGCGAATAGTCTCACGGCACATATACATGGTGATGAAACCGGGCGTGAAAAACGAACCGTCTTTGTAGCCGTTTATTTTCTCAAAAATCAATCCGAGAACCGAGGCGTTAATGAGCGTTTTGTTTTCTTCCTGAATTGCTGAACCGCCTTCTGCGCCAAAGTCGTAAGCATCTAAAAACTCAAAAAGATATTGAAGCGTATTGATATTGCCTGTTCGTTTTCTGCCTTGCAAGTCTTTCAGCACGGTTTGGGAAAAAATCGGAATGATGTTATCGTCTTTCAGATTGCTGATAAAAATAGTAGCGTGTTCGAGTTCGGTGGGTTCAAAAAGCGAAGAATTCAGATAAGGGACTTTTTCAAATAGGTGTTTGACATCATCGTTTCGCTCTTCATACTTGCGAGCTAAGACCTGAAAAAACAAACTGTTGAGAGCGTTGTAGTTCTTGATTTTGTCAAGATTGAGAAACGCATACGATTTGTCGCCTTTGTGGTAGTTGATGAGTTGGGCTTCTAAGAGTTTCAGAAACAAAATACGGTTTATCCAAGTGATACTCAGTTCAAGGGCGACGTTGAAAAGTCGTTCATCTTTTGTGTTGCCGAATTGTTCTGGCTTTTGCAGACGGCTCAATTTATCTAAGCTATCGAGTTGAATGATAGCATCTTCAAGGATAGTTCCTGCGTGTCGTTCGGCGGTTTTGTTTCGGACGATGAGTTTTTTGCCGGCTTCTTGGGTTTCTGTCAGTCCGATGATGTGCAAGAGTTCGTTGTAAAAGCCTTTGTCGAGCGTGTTGCTGTCGTTGGCGAAGGGAAGTTTTAAAAGATGTTCGGGCGAAAGCAATTTGAACAAAGCAATCAGCGAATTATCGTCTTTAGCCCACAATTTAAATCGTGGATTATAATAGTCGTTGAAATTAAAATAAGTAAATTCAATTTCGGAAGTGATGGTATCAATAAAGGGTTCTGCTATTTCTTTATAAAAAACGTCTGTTGTTTTCTTACTTGCTTCAAAGTTCTCAAATTGTCTTACAAACGATTTATTTTGAGCAAAAAGTCTTTCAAACAAATTCTCATCAAAAATAAACCATTCGTAGATGTTGGTAGCTATTAAATGTTTGATTTCAAGGTTTTTGTGTGTAATTCTCTCTCGTAAGTAATACAAAACCAATTCCTGAAAGGCTTTTTTGTTAAGATTATCTTTTGTAATCATTTCGGCTTTGTTGGTGGGCTTTTTGACTTCAATGATTACGCCGACGGTAGAGTTGGTATCATTTCCGTTGTGAATGACAAGGTCGTTTCTGCCTTTGGTATTGATGAAGTAGTTGGGGTCGTAATAGGTTTTCTTGAAAAAGTCTGAAACTAAGTTTTTATGAAACTCTTCGGTTTCGGTGTCATTTGTTCTGTTGAGTAAAATAATGAGATTTGATTTGAAACTTTCAATTTCGGTCCTGTTAGGTTTTAGTTTTGAAAAGGCTTTGTTGAGTGCCTGTTGTGGTTTGAATTGTTTTAGTAGCATAGAGGCAATTCAGTTTTGAGATAACTAAGATAGTTTTGGTTCTTCCGACTTTTTAGCGATTATAGAAAATGGACTAAAATTCTGCTTCTGAAATGGTCAAAATTTCTAAATCTATAAGCTACTCTTTTGAGGGTCTTGATAGCATCATTAATTCCTTCTACTACGCCACTACTGATGCGATAGGTAAAGAAATTCAAAATATCATTTTTTCAAGTTTGAAAGATTTTTAAGAATTTGTCCATCGCTTTGTGTTACACTTTTTTTGCTTCCGCTATCCATTGTACAATAGGCGTTTCCGCCTTGCTTTTATCCATATCGGCCTCAAAGATATTCTGCAATTCTACTTTCACAAAGTAACATTGTTTGAGTGTTTGGCTTTGTCTAAAAGACCTGAGTAAGGTACTTCTCTAAACGAATGGTCTGGGTTTTATCGGGATGCATAAAAGAAAACTGCTCCTGAAAATAGCGCGAACAATCTTGACAATAAAACTGACGACTTTCTAAATTCAGATAAGCCTCTTTCCCCAAAATAGACATAATCACGCACACGGCGAGTAGTAACCGAAGTTACCTTTTTACATTTTTTCAAGTAAGACGGGCAAATATGCTCCGCAAACTTACTATGACAAGTGATTTTTATGCGATTATTTGTTATCTCTACAGAAGTAACATTTAATTCTGAAAAACCCAATAAGATTTCTGTTGTCTTGTTATCCATAGACCGTATTTTTTACTTGTTGAACAGCAGTTCTCATTAGGCTAAATAAGGGATCAACCGTTCGCATACCAGTAACGATCTGTGCAGCTAACTCGCCAATGGCTGGCCCGTGCTTGTAACCATGTCCGCTGCCGCCACCCATAAACCAGCAATTATCAGCATCCGGATGCCTGTCTAAAATAAAGTTACCATCGGGCGAATTCTCATATTGGCAAACCCGTGCTTCTGTAAGCGGCGCATGTAGCATGCCCGGAAAGCGATGTGCTAGAAACTGGCGCGATTTTTCTACAAGCGAGGGCGTAGGTTGGCGTTCCGTGTGCGTTGGATGGATCTCCTCGCCGCGCTTATCGTAGGCAATCTTAAATCCGCGATGTCCACTGGCAGGAATACCATAGAAAAACTCATCAGCATTGTCCCAATCAATCCAGACTGGCAGATTTTCCCACGCTGCCGCCTGCGTCTCGGGCACACCAAAATAATATACCTCTTGGCGTGTTGCTGTAATAACATTTTTCAAAGCACCTGGGAAAAGATAACCTAACCATGCTCCGCATGCCCAAACATATGCCTGTGCATGTATCAGACTGCCATCGGAAAGGCGGATACCCGACAACTGATGATTGTCTATAGCCATCGGCTGTGCCTGCGCATGTATGTAAGTCCCACCTTCTGCAACAAAGGCATCTACTACTGCCCTACAGCCTTCGCGCGCCATTAGGTAGCCAGCCTCCTGATCGAATACTACATGGTGAAGATCCTCGAAGTTAATTAAAGGATAGCGATAACGCGCCTCCGCTGCGGTCAGAAACTCATAGGAAAGGCCATGCTTGGCCATAAAAGGTAGTGTAGCATCTATAAACGGCATCTCTTCGCGATAGCAGAACCACAGCAAGCCTGTCTTGTGCAGCAACTGCCTGCCCCAACGTTCCTGATTTTCCTGCCAAAGTTGCAAGGCTCGCCTGCTCAGGTCAAAGTAGGTTTCGTTGTCGCCGTAGGTGCTGCGGATGACTCGAGTCTCATCTCCTGAACTTGCACGGGAGTTTCCCGGTCCCAGTGCGTCTATCAGTGTTACGCGGTATCCTAAGCGCAACAAGTGCAAGGCAGTCCACCCGCCAAAAGCGCCCGCACCTACTACTGCAATCTCCGAATGCGCCCTCATCTGGGGGATTGCCTTGAGTTGTAAAACAGGTCGCGCAGAAGGCGGTGCAAAAGTTCTAATCTCCATGATCGTTTTTATGTAAAAATAAATAGAAAAAGGTCGTTTCGGTGTTTCGAAACGACCTTTTTTAATGATAAAGATTATCACAACGTAATACCCATAAAGCTCAAAAATCCGAGCGACATTAAACCTACAAGAATAAAAGTGATGCCCAATCCCTTCAGAGGTTTTGGAACATTGGAGTAATATAATCTTTCGCGAATAGCTGCAAGCGCTACAATAGCGATCAACCAGCCAATGCCTGAGCTAAAGCCGTAAACAGTAGCCTCAACGAGATTGTAAGGGCGACCTTGCATAAATAGTGAACCACCCAAGATCGCACAGTTTACTGCAATCAGCGGAAGGAAAATACCCAAAGCACCATATAGCGCCGGAGCAAATTTTTCTACCGCCATCTCAGTCAACTGCACAAAGCCTGCGATAACGGCGATAAACACGATAAACGTCAGGAATGACAAATCAACTTCAGCGAAAGCAGGGCTTATCCAAGTCAGCGCCCCTTCTTGAAGGATATACTTAGTAATCAGCCAGTTGAGTGGCATAGTAGTAGTCAAAACGAAGATAACAGCCAAACCCAAACCTAAAGCAGTAGGCACTTTTTTAGATACTGCCAAATAGGAGCACATACCCAAAAAGTAGGCGAAAATCATGTTATCTATAAAGATAGAGCGAATGCCCAAGCTAATCAGTTCCATATGTATGAACAGGTTTGCAAAGTTTAAAAATATTATTAATGATCCTCTGAGTATCCATTGCGTGCGCGTTGTGCCCAGATCAGTAGCCCGATCACTACACAAGCCCCTGCCGGCAACATCATCAAACCATTACCCTGATAAGGCAATCCTGTCAGGCTATCTGCACCTAGAATTTTGATGTCAAATACAGAACCTGAACCCAATAACTCGCGAAAGAAAGCTACAATTACCAGAATGATACCATACCCAAGGCCATTACCCAACCCATCGAGGAAAGAAGGCCAAGGCTTATTGCCCAGCGCAAATGCTTCCAAACGTCCCATGATGAGACAGTTGGTAATAATCAGACCGATAAATACGGAAAGTTGCTTGGATACGTCATACATGTAAGCCTTCAGTACCTGATCTACAATAACTACCCAACTTGCAACTACGGCCAACTGTACAATGATACGTATGCGTGAGGGAATAGTATTGCGAAGCAAAGAGATGAAAAGGCTTGAAAATCCTGCTACAAAAGTAGCTGCCAACGACATTACAAGTGCAGGCTTCAACTGAACAGTTACAGCCAATGCTGAGCATACGCCCAATACCTGTACTGTAATAGGGTTGTTAGCATCTAAGGGATCTATGAGTAACTTACGGTTCTTCTTGGAAAAAAGCGGTTCAGCTTGCGTTTTTACCGGTTTTTCAGTTTGTGTGCTCATGCTTCAAAGACAGATTACTAGTTAAAACTTAATTTATTATTGCGCTTTGATTGGATAAAGTTTCCATAACCCGAAAGATAGTCCAATAGCATATCGTTCACCCCTTTAGCTGTAATGGTTGCACCCGACATACCGTCTACCTGATGAGGATTGTTGCTGTAGTCAAGTCCTTCGCCTTTTTGCATTGCAACAGCTACGATCTTATCACCGTCGAAAATTTTCTTTCCAACATAGCGACTTTGAATATCGTTGTTAGCGATTCGTGCGCCTAATCCCGGGGTTTCTGCCTTGTGTTCAAAACGCACACCTTTGATGGTGTTCATGTCTTGCTCTAAGGCTACAAAGCCCCAGATATCATCCCATAGACCAAAACCATATACCGGAAATACGTAAAATTGGACTTTATCTCCGCCTTCTTCCACGATTTCATATACAGGATACAGCCGTTCAGTAGGTTTTTTCTTGCGCTCTTCTCTCACAACGACGCTTGAAACAGGTACGTCTTTTTTAATCTCTCCCTCGTAATCAACTACGTAAGCACGTACCCTACTGTCGTAGATTGCATTGATATCGTCTGTCTTTTTGAGTGTCATTACAGAACTAAGAATGTTCTTTTTCTGCTCCAGTGCAATATTTGCTTGCTGACGAGGCTTAAGCCCTGTCGCTGTTACAGCTAATAACAAGCCGCAAAGGATGGTGAGGACTGCCGTATAGGCAAGTACATAAAAATTAGACTGTTGCACGGCTCAATCTCCTATTTTTGTTTGCTTGAACTACGTAATAATCAATCAGTGGGGCAAATACGTTCATCAACAGTACTGCCAGCATAATACCCTCAGGATAAGCAGGGTTGAACACGCGAATAATAACTGTAAAGAAGCCAATAAGGAAACCATAGATCCACTTGCCTGTTTCGGTGTGTGAAGCTGAAACCGGGTCGGTAGCCATAAATACAGCACCAAAAGCCAATCCACCAATAACAAGGTGATAATGTGCGGGAAGATCCATGTAAGCATTTACTGCCACTGCATTTACCAACAGACCTGTCAGGTATGCACCTGCAAATACGCTTACAATGATTTTCCAACTGCCTACGCCTGTCGCAATCAGGATTGCAGCACCAATAAGGCACATCAGCGTAGATGTTTCACCGATAGATCCGGGAATTGCACCAATAAATAGGTTGTCAAATGAAAACAGACCGGGCGCCCATGAAACACCACTGAGCGCAGCTACAGCAGCACCAGGCGTAAAACCACTGCCTGCAGATTTGGACGCTTCAGCGATCAGTGCTAATGCGGTTTCGCCGGAATATCCGTCCACAGTTGCGACACCATCGCCTATGTAAGTCCATACAGAACCTGAAATATCTGTTGGATAGGCAAAGTATAGGAATGCACGAGCCGTCATTGCCACGTTCAGAATATTCATACCTGTACCGCCAAATACTTCTTTGGCGACCAATACGGCGAAGATAGTCGCTACAGCAACCTGCCACAGAGGGATAGTAATAGGCATTACCAAAGGAATGAGCATACCTGTTACCAGAAAACCTTCGTTGATCGGATGTTTGCGGAAAATAGCAAAAACAACTTCTACCAAACCACCTGCCGAGTAGGCAACAATTATGATAGGCAGGGTATGTTGCAGCCCGAAGAGCATTTTGGTCATAAAGTCAACCTCTTGACCTATTGCCAGATAGTGTTGATGACCTGCATTCCACATACCGAAGAATAAACATGGCAGCATTGCTACTACCACTGTAATCATCATGCGCTTCAGATCTATAGCATCACGCACCTGCGCACCGCGCGAAGGTGTAGTAGAAGGAGGTGTAAACATGAATGTTTCGGCAGCTTCAAAAACATAGTAGAAGCGCTCGAACTTGCCACCCTTTTCGAAGAGGGGACGTTGTTTTTCCAATAATTGATGTAAGAAATTCATAACGTTAGCTGGATTTACTCATTAGGATTCGCGCATCATATTGATGCCTTGTCGAATAATTTGCTGGATAGGCTGCTTAGATACATCTATAAACTCGCAGAGTGCGAAATCTTCCTCGGCTACCTCGTATATACCAAGTGCTTCCATGCTATCATAGTCATTTGCCAGAATAGCTTTTACAAGATGCATCGGGAGAATATCCATCGGAACGACCTGCTCGAAAGTACCTGTAGCTACGAAAGCTCGCTCTTCGCCGTTGGTGCTTGTATCCAATACATACTCTTTGTTGCTGCCATTCAGGAAAGAAAGCAAACCTAAAGCACGGTGGAAACTCAAACGCTTGGCAATCGGGGCCAGCCAGCCATCGGTCAGGAAGAAACGAGGTGTATCACCTTCAGGGATAACGGTCAGCATGTGGTCGTAGTAGCCCATATGACCGTTTGCCTGTATTTTCTGCCCTACCAGCACGTTGCCGCTGATGTAGCGCACGTGATCGCTCTTCAGATTGTTGGCGACCAATTTGTTGATATTAGCACCCAGAATGGTCTTGTAGTATTGGGGTTGCTTTACTTCAGAACCTACAAGCGCAATAATTTTTGAAGCATCATAGCGACCCTCCATAAACAACTTGCCGATCTGAATTACACCGTAAGGATTTAGCGTCCAAACTACGTCGCCTTTGTTAATAGGGGCTACATGATGGATTTGCACACCCACGTTGCCTGCGGGATGCGGACCAATGAACTTGTGGAATTTTACATTTTTGGCAGAGGTAAACACTTTGGAAACCTCTGCACCCGCATTCAGACCAATGTGGATGTCGCACTTGCCGACTTTGCGGAGTACTTCAATGCCTGCTTCGAAGTACTGTTCCTGACCTTTGAATAAAAATTCATAGTCAGGTGCTAACGGGCTTGTATCGAACGTTGAAATGAAAATATTTTTAGGTGCAACTTCCGGATTAGCAACGATTGCATAAGGGCGCTGAATGATCTGTGGCCATACACCGCTGCTAATCATGTGCTTAATTGCGTCCTCGGCACTGATATTCGCTATATCTGATACAGTGAACCGGCGGTACTCTACATATTCTATTATTTTATCACAGAGGATAACAATTTCTATAGGTTTTCGTTTTTCCCCGCGTTTAACAGCTACAACCTCACCACTTACGGGTGCTGCATAGATGACAGTTTCCATCGCCTTGTCGAAAAATAGAGGCGAACCGGCTTTTACTACATCCCCTTCCTTAACAAGGATTTTCGGACGGTACAATCCCGGAAAATCATCAAATTTAATGGCTACTGTTTCGGGATTATGTTCAGCAAGTTGGGTAGCCGCCTTACCTGCTAAGTTGATGTTGAACCCTTTCTTGAGTTTGATAACCTCTGACATCGTAAAGTAAGTTCTTTTTTTGGCATGCAAATGTACTAAAGAGACATTATCAAAACTAACGAATATAAGAGTATGTTTGCTTTACGTAGATTTTTTGTGTGCCGCTTTTTTACCTGATAACCAAGCCTCTACCTCTGTCAGGGAAAACGCATTGAGAATATGTCGGCTCTCTGCCCCTCCTTTGCGAGCGATTGGCAGTCCGTAGCGCATGTCGTAGAGTCCGTCGGTTTCGTGTGCGTCGGGGTTGATGCTCAACAAACAGCCTGCCTCTATGGCGCGGTGAACCCAGCGCCAGTCTAAATCGAGCCGCCACGGATTGGCATTGATTTCAATGACTACTCGATGCGCTGCACAGGCGGCAATAATCTCTTCGTAATCAATCGGATAACCTTCGCGCCGCAGCAGCAAGCGCCCTGTCGGATGCCCTAAGATAGTCGTGTAAGGATTTTCTATGGCACTCAGCAAACGGCGCGTAGCCTTGACTTTGTCCATTTTCAAACCTGCATGTACAGAGGCGACAACATAGTCAAAAGTTGCCAGTATCTCGTCGGGGTAGTCTAAACTGCCGTCTGCCAGAATGTCGGCTTCGATGCCTTTCAGAATTTTAAAAGGTGCTAACTGTGCATTGAGCCGATCAATTTCTTCGTGCTGTCGCTGCACGCGCTCTGTACTTAGCCCGTTGGCATAGTAAGCCGAAACCGAATGGTCGGCAATACCGAAATACTCGAAGCCCATCGCACGGGTAGCTTCTGCCATTTGAAGCAAGGTGTGTTTCCCGTCTGAATAGGTTGAATGGTTGTGTAGGATGCCTTTCAGATCCTGCCACTCGACCAGTTTGGGAAGTTGATTAGCTTTTGCCAGTGCTATTTCAAACGTGCCTTCGCGTAGTTCGGGCGGTACGAAAGGCAGCCCCAAAGATTCGTAGACAGCAGCCTCGTCCTTAAAGTTACTTTGCTTCTTGAGCAGTTCAGGAATTCCCAGTCCATTTAAGTGAGCAGGCGCTGCACTGTTTTTGAGTACTTGTGCAGCAAAGGCTTCAGGTCTTACCCATCTGACTTCGGCAGCAATCAGCCGCGCCTCTGCCGATTCGTTGAGCAGCCAACCGCGCCATGCAAAAGGCGAACAGTTGGGCAAATCGGTTTCAATAGATTGATTGTCAGTAGTAAACTGCTCGAATGCGGCAGTAAAATCTGTGCTTGCCGCCGTAATTTGCAGGCAAGTGATTACTTCGAGGCAGCGAGCAATTTCGCCTGTAATCGCAACTTCTACAGGTTTGACTTTTTCCTGTACGATTTGCAACAAACGAGCTGCCATTGGTTCGGCATCAGCGTAGCGCCACTTTTCAGCATTGGCTTCCATAAATTGGATTTGTTCTGCAATAGCCGCCTGTGTTTTCTGCCCGAAGCCTTTTAGTTCGGCAACTTTGCCGGAACGGCAGGCTTCCGCCAGTTCATGGAGGCTCGTAATGCCAAGTTCCTGCCAAAGTACGCGCACCTTCTTAGCCCCAATGCCTTTGATGTTGAGCATTTCGACTACACCTTCAGGTGTTTGCGACTTGAGTTGTTCTAACTCGTCAAAAGATCCGCTTTCAAGAATTGCCAGCGCTTTTTGCGCCATATTATCGGTAAGTCCTGCAGCTATCAACTGCGTTTTATCTATTTCACTATCAGCTATTTCTGCTTTTTCTAAAGCAAGAACGGCATTTGTGTAATTGCGGATTTTGAACGGATTGGCTTCGTGCAGCTCCATTAGTGCAGCAGCGAGCCGGAAGCCTTTGATCACAGCTTTCTTTGACATAATGCGAAGATAGTATATGAAGCCTGTTTCATCGCTTTAACTTTGCATTTATGCGCTCACATCTTTGGATTGCACCTGTTTTTATGCTACTCTTGCTGCTTTGTATAGCTAATGTGGCTGTGGGTAGTCTTTACATTCCCTTGCAGGAAGTAATCGGCATTCTGCTGCATACCATACCCGACTCTGATAACCAGCTCATTATCTGGGAGTTTCGCGTACCTAAAATGCTAACTGCTGTGCTGGCAGGAGCAGCGCTTTCAATCAGCGGGCTGCAAATGCAAACACTTTTTCGCAATCCACTGGCAGGTCCCTATGTGCTGGGCGTCAGTTCTGGGGCAAGTCTGGGTGTTGCTCTTGTTGTAATGGGCAGCGCTTATTTAGGAATTGCTCGATGGCTTAGCAACAGTTGGGGCAGTTGGCTACTCATTGGTGCGGCAGTTGCAGGTGCGGCGCTGTCGCTGCTGTTGATGATGCAGATAGCGGCGCGTATGCCCCCGGGACAGAGTGCAGCCCTACTTATCGCCGGTCTAATGCTTGGCAGCACGGTAAGCGCTATTGTAAGTTTGCTCGAGTATTTCAGCTCGTCGGAAGAGTTGCAGCGCTACGTGATATGGGGTTTCGGCAGCCTGACGACTGTAGATTGGCCCAAAATGCAGGTGCTAGCCCCTTTCATCCTATCTGCGCTCTTGCTTTCAATGCTGTATTTTAAACCTTTGGACGTGCTGCATCTTGGCGAGCAATATGCACAGACTTCGGGCATAGATGTCCGCAAGGTACGCCGCCGATTGGTTATTCTGACAGGGTTACTGGCAGGCGGAATCACCGCATTCTGCGGGCCTATCGGCTTCATAGGATTGGCTGTACCACAAATGACGCGGTTGCTCGCACGAACGTCGCGCAACAGTAGTCTGCTGCCGCTTAGTGCAATGCTTGGCGCGTGTGTGTTGCTGCTCTGCGATATGCTGTGCTACCTCCCCCCACGCGGACAGGTGCTTCCTATTAATGCTGTTACCTCGCTCATAGGTGCGCCTGTAGTGATCTGGTTGGTGCTGCGGCGCTGGCGGTAGGCAGGCTATCAATTGCTTGCTATGAAAGCTAAAAAACATGAGTCATCCGGAATTTTTGGAATGCTGATTACACTGATTTCCACAGATTTCATGAGATTTTTTGGATTAGAAAGCCAATCAAAAAATCCGTGTTCTATCGAAATTTTTGGGATGACTCATACCTATCCGCGTGCTAAGCGCAACTATCGGCTGTAATTAGGCGCTTCGCGGGTAACGATTACATCGTGCGGATGGCTTTCGCGCATACCTGCTGCCGTAATTTTGACAAACTTAGCTTTTTGTAAGGCTTCGATATTGGCAGCTCCGCAATAGCCCATACCGGCGCGCAAACCACCTACCAACTGATAAATTACTTCTTCTACTCTGCCCTTGTACGGTACGCGCCCTACGATACCTTCGGGAACGAGCTTTTTGATGTCGTCTTCTACGTCCTGAAAATAGCGATCTTTCGAGCCTTCTTCCATTGCTTCGAGCGAACCCATACCGCGATAGGATTTGAATTTTCTGCCTTCCAGCAAAATTACTTCGCCGGGCGCTTCCTCTGTTCCTGCGAGCAATGAACCGACCATAACGCTGTCTGCGCCGCCTGCAAGGGCTTTGACAATATCGCCCGAGAAGCGGATTCCGCCGTCTGCGATCACAGGAACGCCCGAACCCTTCAGCACACGGGCAGCCTCTACTACGGCGGTCAATTGGGGCATGCCTACACCTGCGATGATACGCGTCGTGCAAATACTACCCGGGCCTATGCCTACTTTTACCGCATCAGCACCTGCGTCTGCCAGCGCTTTTGCACCTTCGGCAGTAGCTACATTGCCAACAATCACATCTAAATCAGGGAATTGCTTTTTCACTGTTTTCAGCGTCTCAATTACGCCGCGTGAGTGTCCATGCGCCGTGTCAATAGCAACTACATCTACTCCTGCATGTTTGAGTGCTTGCACCCGATCCATGATGTCGGGCGTAACACCGACAGCAGCACCTACGCGCAAGCGACCTAAGGAATCTTTGCAGGCATCGGGATTGTCTTTGCGCTTCAGAATGTCTTTGTATGTAATCAGCCCGATCAGTTTGTTGTTATCATCTACGATCGGGAGCTTTTCGATGCGGTACTGTTGCAAAATTTCCTCTGCCTGATTCATATCAATACCTACCGGAGCCGTAATCAGGTTTTCTTTGGTCATTACCTCGCCTACGGTAACAGAGAGGTCTTTGCGGAAACGCAAATCGCGATTGGTAATGATGCCAACCAGTATGCCTTCAGCATTGACCACAGGGATACCGCCGATTTTCATTTCGCGCATCATGCGGGTTGCTTCCAGCAGGCTCATGTGTGGCTGCAAGGTAATCGGATCTACGATCATGCCGCTTTCCGAACGCTTTACCTTGCGCACCTGCTCGGCCTGCTTGTGAATGCTCATGTTTTTGTGGATGAATGCAATGCCGCCTTCCTGCGCCATAGCAATCGCCATATCAGCTTCTGAAACCGTGTCCATAGCAGCAGCTACAATCGGAATGCTCAGGCGGATATTGCGCGTCAGTTGCGAGGAGGTATCTGTGTCGCGGGGAAGTACTTCAGAATAAGCTGGAAGCAACAATACGTCGTCGTAAGTGAGCGCTTCCATTACAAAAGGAGATTCAAAAGAGGAGGCCATGCAGCAAATAATTAGGTGTTCTTATTTGCCACGCAAAGGTAAACGCCAAATATGGATAAACCTGTGTAAGTCAAATAAAAATCCTGACAGGTATCAGAAACCTGTCAGGATTACTGCATCTGCGATCGGGCAGTATTAGAAATTAGCGCTCAGGCTGAAGTAGTAGTAACCACCGTTGAAACCGAACTGCGTAGCATTACGGCTGTAAATAAAACGGTTGAATGAAGTGTTATCCAGCGCTGTGGTGCGGGTTGGCGTAGGCCACTGGTTCGCCTGCAATGGATCGGGATATACATCCAGCAAATTGTTTGCACCGATAACCAAACCAATATTTTTGGTAATGCGATAGCTTACGCTCAGATCGGTAACTACTTTGGGCGAGAATGATTCGTCCAGCGCAGGGTTAGCGGGGTCTTTAACAGCCACTTCGCCAAAGCGTGTGAGGCGCAGGTTGGTGCCCCAGCTACCGATTTTGTAATTCAGCCCAAGCGTGTACTTGCTGCGTGGCTGGGCCACCTCGATGCGAGAGCGCTCCAAGCGGTTAAACAATACGTTGCCAAACTGATCGGGAGGCAGCGTTTCAGAAACACGCGGTTCGCCTTGCACCTCTGTGCGGTTCATGTTACCTGCCAGCGTAAAGTTAAGCGTACCGCTACCGATTGCTTGGCTGCCGCTCAATACTATGTCAATGCCTTGTGTGCGTGTATCAATAGCATTAGTAAAGAACACTGCAGCGTTTACCTCCCGCTGTCCGGCATTGTCCAGGATACGCGAAATCAGCTGTCCTGTAGGCGAGGTACCGCGCTGGAACTGACCCGTCAATACGATGCGATCTTGGATGTCAATTTGGTAGGCATCTATCGTCAGGCTGATATTGTCTGTAATTTGCGAAGTAATGCCTAAACTCAGGTTGACGGATGTTTCGGCTTTCAATTTAGGGATACCAAAAGCATTGGCTACAGGGCTGCCATTGCGGAAAGTACCCTGCTGGCGTGGCTGTAAACCTTCACCCGGCACGGCAATAAATACTGTAGAAATAGCGCTGAATGCACTTTGGTGTACGGAAGGCGCACGGAAGCCATTGGAAACAGCGCCGCGCAGCGAGAATGCATCGGCAAATTTGTAGCGGGCGCTCAACTTACCAGCAATGTTGCTGCCAAAGTCGCTGTAGTTTTCAAAACGTCCGGCAACGTTTACAAGCAGTTTTTCACTCAAATCAGACTCCAAATCTAAATAAGCCCCTACCACATTACGGCTCTGGTCAACTTCGTTAGCAGGTTGGAAACCGGGGAATACCTGCGCACCACCCGCGCGACCTGAAGCAGGATCGAAGTTGCGCCATGAGGCTTCCTCACCCGCTTGGATCGAGTACTGGTCAATGCGGAAATTGACACCACCTGCGACGTTAAATGTTTTCAGTCCCAGTTGCTTGCCAAAATCTTTGGATATGCCAAAGTCTGTTGTATTCTGATTAAAGCCCAGTGTACCGGCGTAAAACTCGGTTTGCGCGCGCGCGCCAAGCGCAAATTGTGAAGCATTGTTTGAGTTTTTCACATCAAAGCGGAATGAATTGCCCCCATAAACATTAGACAGATCCCAGCGCCAGCCGTTGCCAAATTCGCCGCTCACACCTGCCAGAAAAGATCTGTCCCAAATGGTAGAGTGAATTTGTGGTAAAAAACCATTAGGATACAGGTCTAAGTTCACCTGTGAAGTCTGGAAGGGATAGCGATAGAAGCCCGCCGCCTGTCCGCGACGATAATTGAGCATACCTGTAAAATAAAAGTTGGTTTTCTTGCCAATGCGCAAGTCTCCGTTGACCATACCGCCAAAGTTATCCACTTTGGAGTTGCCGATCTGCATATTTTTGGCGCGGCTGAAACCACGTTGTGCAATCAGTGCCTCGTCTTGCTCAAACAGCTGCTGGCGGCGCGCAATGTCTGTGCCGGTGTTCCAGTTGATATAAACAGGGCCTTTGTAGTCGCCGGCTCGGTTAGTTGGTTCGCGGAAGCGGAAATCACCCGCAAAACTGATCGTTCCTTTGTCTCCGACTTTAATGCCGTGATAGATACCCAGCATGAGGTTGCGTCCGTCGCCTTCGTAGTGCCGTCCCCAATGTACATTAGCAGAAGTACCTGCTTCTTTTTTCATTACTACGTTGATCACACCTGCAATTGCGTCAGAGCCGTATTGCGAAGCGGCACCGTCGCGCAGCACCTCGATGCGCTCAATAGCAGCAGCGGGAATCGCGTTCAGGTCAGTGCCTACCGAACCGCGACCTACCGTGCCGTTTACGTTGGTCAACGCCTGATTGTGGCGACGTTTGCCATTGACAAGCACCAGCACTTGGTCGGGTCCTAAACCCCGAAGCGTAGCGGGGTCTATATGGTCGGTACCGTCGGCAACCGTCTGACGGGCAGAGTTGAACGAAGGCGCGACGAAGTTAATCATTTGCGTAGGCTCAATTTGACCGGTCAGTTGCAAATCTTTCATGGTGATAATGTCTACAGGAACAGGAGTCTGTACGCTGGTACGAACTGCCGCCGAACGCGAACCAAGCACCACCACATCGGAAAGGCTAACTATATCCTCCTCCATCTTGACATCCAGCGTGATAGGCTCTGCGCCTATGGTAACCGTCTGTTCCTGCGTTTTGTAGCCGATAAATGAAAAGCGGATTTTGTAGTTGCCTTGTTTGAGCTGCAAACCAAAATTACCTTCCGCGTTGGTAATCGTACCCTGCGAGCCGCCTGCAACGGCAACCGATACACCCGGCAGTGGATTGCCCTCAGCGTCAGTAACTTTGCCTTTGAAATTTTGTGCCATTGCCGATGCAACAATCAGGCACGTGAAAAGAAAGGAATAGAGTTTTTTCATAAATTAAATAGGTTGAGTTTAATTCGCCTAAAATTAAGCGATTCTACTCATAAGTTCATTTCCGTGTAATAAAATATCACAAAACTTGAAAATTATGCAGCTACATACCATCCACACAGGATTTTTCAAATTAGATGGCGGGGCTATGTTTGGCGTTGTCCCCAAAACCATTTGGCAAAACCTCAACCCGCCTGATGCTAACAATATGTGCAGCTGGGCGATGCGTTGCCTGTTGGTAGAAACAGGCAATCGCCTGATTTTGATAGATAACGGCATTGGCAATAAGCAAAGCGAAAAGTTTTTTAGTCATTATTATTTGCACGGCGAGGAATCTCTGCAAGGTTCGTTGAACAAAGCCGGTTTAAATTTCAACGATATTACCGACGTTTTCCTTACTCACCTGCATTTTGACCACTGCGGGGGCGGAGTGGTGCGCACATCCGAAGGAAAGTTACAGCCTACTTTTCCCCATGCCGCCTACTGGACAAACCAAGCGCACTGGCAATGGGCGACGCAACCCAACGCGCGCGAAAAGGCAAGTTTCCTGCCCGAAAACCTGCTGCCCATGCAGGAAAGCGGACAACTCAACATGCTTGCGCTGCAACCAAAAACAGCTGATAATCCATTGGCGATTACGTCTTTCGCAGAGGGTATCGAAATTATTGCGGTAGATGGACACACTGAAAAGCAAATGCTGCCGCTGATTCACTACAAAGGTCGCAAAGTGTTGTTTTGCGGCGACTTATTCCCCTCGGCAGGGCATATTCCGCTGCCATATGTGATGGCTTACGATGTGCGCCCGCTGCTTACCCTCCATGAAAAAGAACAGATACTCGAACGCGCCGTAACCGAGGGCTGGATACTGTTTTTCGAACATGACCCTACCCATGAATGTTGTACCTTGCAAAGAACCGACAAAGGCATCCGACCGAAAGAGTTCTTCCGACTAAGCGATTTAAGCGCTTGAAAACTAAGTTTTTATTTATTTTTGCCCATGAAAATGAAGGCATTCTGATTTGTATCGGGGCGCTTTGAATAAATGAAATGAAATTTTTAACCGCACATTGCTGAATGAAAAGTTCTAAAATTGCAGGCATGGGTTTCTACGTGCCTGAAAAAATTGTTACTAACAAAGACCTCGCCGCTTTTGTAAACACTACCGATGAGTGGATTGTAGAACGAACCGGCGTTCATCAGCGTCATTATTTTGACCCCGAAAAAGGCGAAACCAACTTTGGATTTGCTGCAAAAGCCTCTGAAATAGCCTTACAACGCGCCGGACTGACCCCACAGGATATTGACCTGATTGTATATGCTACGCTCAGCCCCGACTATTACTTCCCCGGCTCGGGCGTGCTGTTGCAACGCGCTATGGACTTCCGCAACATCGCTGCCATTGACCTGCGCGCGCAGTGTTCGGGTTTTATCTATGCCCTTTCGGTAGGCGATCAGTTCATCAAAACAGGCATGTACAAGCATGTGCTTGTAGTAGGTTCGGAAATACATTCCAGCGGCTTGGACTACTCCGACCATGGCCGCCATGTAGCCGTTATTTTTGGCGATGGTGCCGGAGCTGCCGTACTTTCTGCAACCGACGAACCAGGCAAAGGCATCCTTTCCACTCACCTGCACAGCGAAGGCAAATATGCAGAAGAACTGGCGGTTATTTATCCAAAGTCCAGCGCCAAAAATCGCAATCCACTGGAAGAGTTGAAACCCGGCGGCGGTTTCTATCCTGTCATGAACGGACAGCATGTGTTCAAACATGCCGTAACCCGCATGCCGGAAGTCGTTATGGAAGCGCTTGAAGCCAACGGCTATCAACCCAAAGATATTGACCTTCTAGTGCCTCATCAAGCCAATGTGCGCATCACGCAAGCCGTCCAACAACGACTGGGGCTACCCGATGAAAAAGTGGTGAGCAATATCCACAACTACGGCAATACAACGGCTGCCTCCATCCCTATCGCACTTTGCGAAGCATGGGAAGCAGGCCGTATCAAAGACGGTGATTTGGTATGCCTCTGCTCTTTTGGCAGCGGGTTCACTTGGGCATCGGCGTTGATTCGCTGGTAAATAAAAACTTCTGATGATTGCATATAACGTCACTGTCAGCGTAGATGAAAGCATCCGCGAAGAATGGCTTCTGTGGATGAAGCAAAAACACATCCCCGATGTATTGGCAACGGGGATGTTCCAGAGTGCGAAGATGTTTCGCCTGCTTACCAATGTCGAGGACGACAGCGGACACAACTACACCATTCAGTACATTTGCGAGAGTATGGAGCGCTTCGAAGAGTACGAAGCAAAATACGCTCCTGCCCTCCGCAAAGACACAGAAGACAAATTTGGCGGCAAGTTCTATGTCTTCCGCTCGCTGATGGAGGAAGTTTAGCCGATTAGCCGCCATGCAACCACCGCCCAGCGTTCGTCGTGGTCGTAGCTATGGATAATCTTATAGCCAATCCGCTGGTGCGCCCGCATCGAGCGCTGATTGCGATAGGAAACTTCTGTAACCACCAAATCGTAGCGCCCTTTGAGCTGGTCGCGCATGGCAAAATATAGCTTGTCAAAAAGTCCTGCACCGCGATGCGACTCGGCAATGCAGATTTGCCCCATTAGGCAGTAGCGCCAGTCGGTGAGGGGCTTTCCCTCATAGCTCAGTTTTGCTATGATATCGGCAGTAGATTGTAGAAAGGCAGAAGTTGCAGCCACATCCAAAGGCATAGGTAAACAATAACCAACAACTTTTTCATCATCATACGCCACTACGGGCGGCTCGGCGGCATACAGCCTTTGCAGAAAAGGGATGTCGTATCGAGCAACTACAAAGCCCTGTGCCTGCTGTGCGGCTTGGCTGATGTTTTCGCGCAGATTGGCGCGTTGCAGGTCTATAATCTGCTGTAAGTCCTGCGGCAGCACATTGGTAATGCGAATCATGGATGCCTGTTTTTTTGCAAATCTAATCGGAACATCCACTATTCCAACTGCCCTTTGGTTACATTTGCACAACATTTGCGCTCGTTGATACCATGAAAAAATTAGTGCTGCTTTTGTTTGCGGCAGGCACGCTGGCTGCCTGTCAAAGTAATGTTGCCCCCGAAGGCACACCTACGGAAATTACTTTTGACAGCCTTATTTTCCACCCTGATATTACGCGGCGCAATACCTCCCGCGAGCGCATAATTCGCCCAAAAATCAGCCCTGAAGATGCAGTCGGGCGTTTTGAAAGCGACATCGCAGGTTTGGACATCAACGAAACCGACGGGAGTATCAACATAGACCGCAGCGAGGCTGGCATCCGCTATACGGTGCGCTTTGTACCCAACGACCCGAATTTATTGCCCGATACGGTCGGACTTATCATCGCCGGCGTTGATTATTTGGACAGCGTGTATGTGCTGTCACGTAACCGCTTCCGCGCCTTCCCGATTGTAAATGCGGACAGAAACTCGCGCAATAACAGAGGTATAGCAGGTTTGCCGGGCAGCATGAGCGGACGTTTTACGGGTGCTTTTGGCTTCACCTCTACCCTGCCTCCGCTGCTCAGCGATTCGCTGGGCGTTATTGACCTGAACCGCGCCAAAGAAATTATCTTGCAGCGTCGCCGTACCACGCCTACTTTCACTAATCCGTTGAACCTGAACATTCGCTACACCCTGCGCGACAGTGTAAAAAACGCTGCTCCCGATACGCTCGGAGGCGGCAAAACGCCTTTTGCAGTTGTGCAAAGCACGGTTAGCGTGCAGATTTATCACTACCAGTTCCGCACCGATATACCTGCTTTTGTAGCAGATGCGCTGCGCGAACGCCGCGCTTTCCCACGCGGACGCACTGAAAACACGCCTCGAACCGAGCGCCCCGTCATCCTTGTCGTGGTGGATCGAGATTAGTGTATGCGGATTTTATATCAAAATGAATTCAATTTGATTGAATGTTTTTACTATACAAACACAGGCAAGCACATAAGAAAGCCACACCAACACAAGCAGCCTGCAACAATTAGCAGCCACATTAGTTAAAGTTAAAACCCCATTCAGAAATTCATGTCAAACGAAGCAGTAGCCGGTTACGCTGCCCAAACCTCATTCCGACAACAGGTAAAGTCGGGCAAGGGCGTATGGATTGCCACACTTATCATCGGTTTGTGGGCTTTGGTAATGAGCTATGCCGTTGGTTTTTATCGGCTTGATTTCACCTCGCCGATGACTTACGTCTTGTTTTTGTTGCTGACGCACCTTTATACAGGACTGTTCATTACGGCGCATGATGCTATGCACGGCGTTGTTTCTGTCAATAGAAAGCTCAACGAATGGATCGGACGCATTTGCTGCCTTCTGTTTTCGTTCAATTTTTACGACAATCTGAACCGTAAGCACCACATGCACCACCGCTTTGTAGCGACAGAAAAAGACCCTGATTATCACGGCGGCAATTTTTTCATCTGGTATTTTAATTTTGCCAAACAATATGTCAATGTATGGCAAATCTTATTGATGGCTGTAACGTACAACCTGCTGAAATTGGCGCTGCCGATGGAAAATCTGATTGTATTCTGGATGCTGCCCGCCGTATTTTCCACCTTGCAACTGTTCTATTTTGGCACTTATTTACCACACAAAGGCGAACATGCGCCTGACAACATTCATAAATCGCGTAGCCAAAAGATGAACCATTGGTGGGCGTTTATCAGCTGCTACTTTTTTGGATACCATTATGAACATCATAACCGTCCGGGAACGCCTTGGTGGTTGTTGCACAAAGAAAAAGAACTGAGTCAATGAGCATTGCCAAACAATACCAACTCTCAGAAGAAGACGTAAGCCGCATCATAGAAATGGCATGGGAAGACCGCACTCCTTTTGATGCGATTCTTTCACAGTTTGGGCTGCCCGAAAAAGAAGTTATCAAGCTCATGCGGCAGGAAATGAAACTTTCCTCGTGGAAAATGTGGCGTGAACGCGTGCAGGGCAGAGCCACTAAACACGCCGCCAAAAGCCCTGATACAGAGTTTCGCCACCGTTGCAGCCGTCAGCGGGCAATTTCATTCAACAAAATAAGCAAGCGATGAAATTACCGCCCAAAGTGCGCCGCTATACGGTTCATATTTCCTTATTTATTGCAACGCTCATCTGCACCACACTGGCTGGCGCGGAGTGGATGTTTGGCAATTCGTTCCTGTATTCTACCAAGCCGATGGGTTGGGAGCATTTCTGGCAAGGGTTTACGTTTTCATTGCCTTTCTTAGGCATCCTGACCGTGCATGAGTTTGGACACTATTTCACCGCCAAAAAATACCGCCTGCGGGTGAGTTTGCCCTATTATCTGCCGATGTGGCTGGGCTTTCTGGGGCTGCCGACCTCCATTGGTACGCTGGGGGCGTTTATTCGTATCCGCAGTCGTATCCGTAGTACGCAAGCGTTTTTTGACGTAGGCATTGCCGGGCCGCTGGCGGGATTTGTGGTGGCTGTGGGCGTGCTTTGGTATGGCTTTGCTACGCTGCCGCCGATAGATTACATTTTCACGATTCACCCCGAATACCGTCAGTTTGGCGTGCGGTTCTATGAGCAGGCTTACCAAAATCTGCCGTCTGGCAGCAACGTCGTTTTGGGCAGCAATTTACTGTTTGAGTTTTTCAAAACTTATGTTGCCGACCCAGAACGTTTGCCGCCGCCACAGGAAATGATGCACTATCCTTGGCTGTTGGCGGGCTATTTGGCGCTGTTCTTTACGGCGCTCAACCTGATTCCCATTGGGCAATTAGACGGCGGGCATATCCTCTACGGCTTAATCGGCGGCAAGGCGCACCGCCCCGTGTCGCTGGGGCTTTTCTGGGTGTTTATTTTCTATGCAGGGCTGGGATTGATTACGCCTAATGATACGCCCGAAGAGCTATCTATGTACTTGCCGATATATCTGCTGTATCTGTACTGGGTGTTTGGAAAAACTTCTGATGATAAAATGACCGTACTACTGCTGGCTGCCAGCGTATTTGGGGCGCAGTTCGCAACAGCGTTTTTCTTTCCAACCGTTACAGGCTATCAGGGATGGTTAGTTTTTGGCTTTCTGCTGGGGCGCGTGTTGGGCATTTACCACCCGCAAGCGCAAGACGAAGCCCCGCTTAGCGCAGGCAGAAAAATTCTTGGCTGGATAGCTTTAATTGTGTTTATCCTTTGCTTTTCGCCGCAGCCGTTTATGGTAGAATAAAGTATTTTGGCACGCAGATTTAGGCGGCACAGGGGCAATGATTCTTTTGCAGGCTTTGCAAAAAATCAGAGGCTGTCCAAAAAGTAACACAGACTTTGGTCTGTGATTTATTGATCGCTTGACAATCAAATAGCTACAGATACATCTGTGCTACATTCATCCTTTTTAGACAGCCTCATTCTTACGTGTAAAACGCTGTGGCTTTTAACTACGCATTGGCAAGCACCATATCCTTCAGGGCTTGTACCCAGCGCGGATGATTGTTCAGACTTTCGACCATTTGCCAATGTTCGCCGCCTTTTTCCTCGAAGAGTTCTTTGTACTCCTCGCCAATTTCGATAGTGGTTTCGAGGCAATCTGCTACGAAAGAAGGTGAGAAAGCAAGGATATTTTTCTTGCCTTCAGCTACCAGTTTCTCGATCGTATCGTCGGTATAGGGCTTGATCCATGGATCGGTTCCGAGTCTTGACTGGAACGCAGTCGTGTACTGATCTTCACTCAACCCAAGTTCTTTGGCGAGCAAGCGCGAAGTTTGAAAACACTGGGCGCGGTAGCACAGGCGATTGCCATGGTGGTAGGTAGCACAGCAGTTGGCATCAGTAATGCAGCACTTGTTAGGGTCTGCCTTGCGCAACTGGCGCTCCGGCAGCCCATGGTAAGAAAAAATGACATGATCAAACTTGTGTTCTTCCATGTATTTGCGCCCCAGCTCGGCATAAACCGAAATCATCGTAGGATTATCAGCGTAGCTGTCTATCATCGTAATGTGTGGAATTTGTTCCCATCGGCGGAGGCAGCGCATCACCTCGTCGTGTACCGAGCCTGTTGTCGCAGAGGCATACTGTGGGAACAAAGGCAGTACGATAATCCGACGAATTTGCTCTATGCGCAGTTTTTCCAACTCGCTTTCGATGCTGGGGTTTTGGTAGCGCATCGCCAGACGGACGGTGTAGTCCTCGCCGAGTTCTTCTTGCAACATCTGCTGCACATCCCGCCCATAGAATAGCAGCGGCGAACCGCGTTCTGTCCACAGTTCTCTATAAACCTTAGCTGATTTGGGTGCGCGGAAAGGCGCAATAATCAGGTTGACCAACAAAAAGCGCCCCAATGCACCAATATCCACCACGCGACGGTCGGAGAGAAACTCGCGCAGGTACTTGCGTACATCGGCAGAGGCAGGAGAATCAGGAGTACCCAGATTGACTAATAAAACTGCTGTATGTGGTTTGTGCGGCATGTTTTCACAGTGGTTAAATTAGTAGCAAAATTAATGGATTTTAGCGGTGTTTGCATGTGGGTATTCCCCAAACAAAAAACCCGACAATTCCTTGCGGAACTGTCGGGTGTGTATATCGCGTTCGGTCGGATTAGAACTGCTCGATTCCCGAGAAGAAGAAAGCGCCTTCCATGGCAGCGTTTTCGTCCGAGTCGGAGCCGTGGATGGCGTTAGCTTCGATAGATTTTGCAAACAATTTGCGGATAGTACCCGGCTCTGCATTAGCAGGGTTAGTAGCGCCAATGAGTTGACGGAAATCGGCAACTGCATTTTCTTTTTCCAAAATCATGGCAATGATTGGGCCGGATGACATATAGCTGCACAGGTCGTTGTAGAACGGACGCTCTTTGTGTACGGCATAAAATTCGCCGGCACGCTCAGGAGTCAGGCGGGTCAGTTTAGCCGCTACAATGCGGAAACCTGCCTCTTCTATCATTTTGATAATAGCGCCGCTGTTGCCTGCCTGATAAGCGTCAGGCTTAATCATAGTGAATGTGCGATTAGTTGCCATTTGTGGAATCTTTTGTTATGTCTGTATGAAATTTGGCACAAAGGTAAGCCGCACCCTGCTAAATGCAATTCAATTTGCGGCAACTGCCTTAACTTTGTCTTGAGTCACAGTTTTGACATTATTGAAAGATTCATGCAAAAATTCAGATTATACGGCTGGTGGACGCTTTTATTAGTCCTAAGCATCAGCGTATCGCAGGCACAAAAGAAGCCTGCACAAGTTCCCAAAGCCAAGAATATCATCCTGATGATTGGCGATGGTATGGGTTCGGCACAGGTTTTCGCTGCCTACACTGCCCAAAAAGGACAACTGCACATGATGAATTTTCCTGTAACGGGTTTTCTGCTGACCCAATCGGAAAGTCATTATATTACTGATTCAGGCGCAGGGGGGACGGCAATTGCTACGGGTAAGCGTACCTACAACGGCGCTATTGGCGTAGATATGAACAAGCAGCCGCTTACCTCCATACTGGAAGTAGCCAAACAGAACGGACTGGCTACGGGTATTGTGGTTTCATGCGCGGTTACGCACGCTACTCCTGCCTCTTTCTATGCGCATCAGGGATCGCGCACACAAGACGAGGATATTGCAACCGACTTACTCAAAACCCAGCCCGATGTGGTGATTGGCGGAGGGTATAAGTTTTTTGCGAACCGCAAAGACGGACGCAACCTGATCGAAGAACTCAAGCAGGCGGGCTATCAGGTAGCGGACTCTACTGCCGACCTGAGCAGCTACAAAAGCGGCAAACTGGTGGCGCTGTTAGCACAAGAGCATCCCGCCAAAATTACGGCAGGACGCGGCGACATGCTGTCCAAAGGCACACAAACCGCCCTCAACATCCTTTCTCAGAACAAAAAAGGATTTTTCCTAATGGTAGAGGGTTCGCAAATTGACTGGGCAGGACACGATAACGACCTTGAGTATATCGTACAGGAAACCGTAGATTTCGACAAAGCGGTTGGTGTTGTTTTAGAATTTGCTAAAAAAGATGGCAATACGCTGGTGATCGTAACAGCAGACCACGAAACAGGTGGTTTTGCTTTGACCGGCGGCGATATAGCCAAAGGCATAGTGGAAGGCAAGTTTTCTTCCAAAGTACACACGTCGGTAATGGTTCCTGTTTTTGCTTATGGCCCCGGCGCAGAAGCCTTCATGGGCGTACAACTCAACACCGATCTGTTCGGAAAAATGCTGAGAGCCTACCGGATCAAGGCTAAGTAAGCATTAAACGCAGACTGCTGCGCAAAAGAGTTTCAGACTTTGTGATAAGTTTGAAACTCTTTTTGCATTTTTGATAGCTGACAATCTGATTTGTTTAATCCTCTTTCGCACGTATCGGTTATGAAACGACTTCTTCCGCGCTGTCTGATCGCCTTTTGTTTGACTCTTGTTGTCAATTTTCTACAAGCACAAATGCGGAGTTTTGCTATCCAGTTGGGGGTGTTTCAAAACCCCGACCCCAACCGATTCCGCAGTTTGCAGGATCTGGGCAGCATTCTACAAGATGTGCATCCTAACGGTATGATACGCCTCAGGCTAGGCGATTACCCGCGCCGTGCCATGGCAGACAGCATTCTTTTGATCGTGCGCCGACGAGGGTTCAAGGATGCTTTTACCTACCAACGCGAGGAGCAAAGGCGTTCGCCAATGGAAAATATCATAGCCGCATCGGGCAGAAATATTCTGTATTCTATTCAGGTAGGAGTTTACATAGACCGCAATTCTGTGCCTAATACAGCTAATCTTAAGCACTTGGGAGTACTCCACGAATTACAGGAAGATGGCTTTATTAAGCTCCGGCTAGGTGCATTTGTCTCACGCGATTCTGCCAATCAAGTGCTTAAAGCCATTCGGGAAGCAGGTTATACCCGTGCTTTCATTACCGAAGTTAGCCCGCTGGTGATGCAACGCGACATCAGCGCCGACGATATGGGCGAGTCCTTCCAAACCTCTACGCTATACAAACGCATGAAGGGCAAAATAAATGGTAAATTTGATGTAATTGTGCATGTGTATATGGGCGGACAGTCTATCAGCGGATACTACAATGATCCGCAGACAGGCGAGCACAAGCGGTTCAGTTATCACGGCGGCTTAGACAACAATCCTTTAGTTCTTACTTCCAACTCGCGCCTGACTCCGCAAACGCTCAATTTTAGTTTCAGAGACAAGGAATCAGGACAAACAGTCAGTATGAACCTGCGCGAGTCTTACGAAGCAGGTGCGGTCAAATGGGATGTCATGAGTTTGTACCGCAAAAAGGTGAAAGAGCACCAAGGCGATCAGATCGGGGCTGATGTCTATCTGGAATATCCTTACACAGGCGAGCTATCCAATAAAATAGCCGAACAGCGTATCAATGTCAGTCTGGCACAGATCAAAGGCTACACCGATCCGGGCAGTGTAGGGGCGCTTGTCGAGCGGCAACTTAACAGCAACGTGCGGCTTGTTAATGCTGCATACCCTCAGTATAGCTGGCTTTCAGAAACTTATGAAACTAAAATCTTAGAGAACGATCGCCATATTTTCAGTGTGCGGATGCTGTACGAGCGCATAAACAACCAGACAGAAAGTCAGATCATATTTCGCTCGTGGGATATGCGCACCGGGCAGGAACTCACGCTTGCCAATCAGCTACGCCCCGGCGCAGACAAGATGCTGCGAATCCTGCTCCGCCGCAAACTCGGCGAGCGCTACGCCAACCTCCGTCCTACACTTACCGATATAAATGCCAGTGTAGAAGAAATGCTCCTCAATTACTATTTTACCGCAACAGGTATTACTTTTTTTCGCGAACACAAACCATGGAGCATGATTGAAGGCAGTATTACGCTCTCTGTTACCTACCAAGAAATTCTCCAGTGGTTGCAGGATAATAGTGCAATTATGCGGCGCTAAGTTGGCTGCTACTCAAAGTTCAGGATCAGCGTTACGCGATGCGTAGTCAATCGGCTCAGGCTATTGGAAACGCGATTACCGTTGTTAATCAGCAGGTTAGGGACACCGTGCGAAAACCGCAATTCGGGCGCAAACTTAAAAAACTCAAAGTATAAGTCCCAGCCCAGCCCGTAGCAGATTTCTAGATTCTGATTGGCTGTTTGCAGTTGCAGATCGTTCAGGCGTTCTTTTCGTCCAGCTACTTTGAAGTTGGCAGAGACACCACCGACCATGTACATCCTGTGATTGCCGCGCCTTAGCGACTTGTATTTCAGCAGGAAAGGCAACTCTACGAATGTATTCTCGTAGGTCTCATTGTGCAGATTTTCAGGATCGTTGCGGTACTGATACTCAATATTGCGCTCATAAAACGATACATTAGGCACAAAGCGCAGATTCCACAACTCATTACCGAGCCTAAAACTGGTAATCAGCCCCAACATAAAGCCGGGCGACCACTGTGGGCGCACGCCTGTAGTGCTGTCGCTGCTATTAGCAAAAAAATCGGAATAGCGGATGTTGAATCGCGACTGGTGAATCGCCAACTGGAAACCGTAGCGCAGCACGCGGTCGTCATAAGTCGGCAGGTTTTTGCTGCGTCCGTATCCTGAAGTATTGCGCTTTTTTTGCAGTTGCGCCATTGTATTGTGGGCAGCTAACAAAGCCACGAGCAGCCCTGCCCCAATCACTAAAAATCGCATGAATCGTTTGCTTGGTGAACTTTTGCTTAACGGCGTAAAAATTCATGCCATAATCTGTCGTCCTTAGCTTTTTTTGCCTGTGTAGATAGATGAAATGCCGAAGGTGAGTGTTTCGCATTGTGTATCGGAAAAGCCTGCTCCGCGCATATGCTGCAAAAACTCTTCGCCGTAAGGAAATGCTTTCACCGATTCGGGCAGGTAGTCATAGGCAAAACTGTCTTTGGAGATCGTCTTCCCGATGCGTGGGAGAATGTGCTTTGAATAAAACTCGTACAACTGCTTGATCGGGAAGGCAGTAGGTTGTGAAAACTCCAACACCATCAGCATCCCGCCCGGTTTGAGTACGCGGCAAATATCTGCCAGACCTTTGTCTAAGTTTTCAAAATTGCGCACCCCAAACGATACCATCGCCGCATCAAAAGTATCATTGGCAAATGGCAGCGCTTCCGAATCGCCGCTGCGGAGTTCTATTTTATCTTGCAAGCCCATTTTCTCCAGCTTTTTTCTGCCGAAAGCAAGCATGCCTTCGGAAATATCTACACCAATAATTTTTTTGGGTTTCAATGCAGAAAGGGCTTCTATGGCGAGATCTGCCGTACCGGTTGCGATGTCTAGTATCAATTGCGGGCGGACAGCAGCCAATTTACGTACTGCCTTTTTGCGCCAGTAAATATCAATGCCGCCGCTGAGTATCCGATTGAGCAAATCGTAGCGCGGCGAAATATTATCAAACATATCGGCGACCTGCGCCTTTTTGCCCTCTTGTCTGTCTTTGTATGGAACTACGGTCATACGGCAGTTGTTGAATTTGCAAAGTTACACGCAAACAACGGGAACATTCCCTTATATTTGCTCATATCCTCTATAAGATGATTTTTACCGAAAATGTTCGCGAGGCAATGAAAGCCATTCGCGATAACCTGCTGAGAACCTCACTAACCGCCGCTATTATTGCCATCGGCATTACGGCGCTGGTAGGCATCCTGACGGCGATAGACGCTATTCAAAACTCTGTTTCGCAAGGGCTGTCCGATATAGGTGCGAACACCTTCAATATCAGCGACTTAGACCGCAGAAGAAGGCAACAAATGGGAGTAAATACGCTACAGGCAGAGCCAATTTCCTACGAGGAAATTGTGACTTTTAAACGCCGTTTTGAAGAACTTGCGCCAGTAGCGCTGCAAACCAATCTTTCAGGAACAGCAGAAATTAAAAGTGGCTCGCAAAAAACAAATCCTAATATTTCGGTTACAGGTGCAGATGAAAACTACCTTGCGACAGTCGGCGGCGATTTGGAATTTGGCCGCAACTTCTCTTCCGTAGAATTGCGCAACGGCGTTCCCGTAGCAATTATAGGCAGCGAAGTTGCCCAAAAACTTTTTACAAGTCCTGAAAAGGCTATCAATCAGCCCATTTTGCTGCTCGGCAATCAGTTCCGTGTGATTGGTGTATTGAAAGACAAGAGTGGCTTTGGCGGCGGTGGCGGCGGACTCAATCGCAACGTGCTGATTCCTTTTGAAAAAGCCGTAGCGCTTGCCAACGGACGCAGGCTGTACTACCGTGCTACCTGCATCGTGCGCAACCCTGCCGATCTGGAATACCTCATGGGCGAAGCAACCGGGCGATTCAGGCTGATCCGCCGCGATGTACTTGGCAAGCCCGAATCGTTCCTGATAGAAAAAAATGAAAGTGCACAGGAAGCCTTAGACAGCATCAGCGATCGGCTGCGCATTGGCGGCTTTGGCATCGGATTTATTACGCTGCTGGGCGCATCTATCGGGCTGATGAACATCATGCTCGTGTCGGTAACAGAGCGCACCCGCGAAATCGGTATCCGAAAAGCCATGGGCGCAACCCCTACGCGCATCCGCGAACAGTTCCTCATAGAAGCCATCGTGATTTGTGTCATCGGCGGTATGGTTGGCATCATCCTCGGTATCCTGATCGGCAATCTGGTCGCGGTGCTGGTAGAAGCAGGCGGTTTCCTCGTCCCTTGGGCATGGATGATGATTGCGCTTGTAGTATGCGTAGGCGTAGGTATTCTTTCGGGTTACTACCCTGCGTTCAAAGCATCCAAATTAGACCCGATCGAGTCGCTGCGGTTCGAGTAATCAGAGTTTGGTAAATTCTACGCGGCGGTTGTTGGCTTTGCCCTGCGAAGTTGTATTTGGCTCAGCGGGTTCTGATGCGCCTTTTCCGTCGGTTTCCAAGCGCGAACCGTCAATCCTAAATTCGCCTGCAAGCGCATTTTTAACGGCTGCTGCCCGTTTTTTGGAAAGTTCTACGTTCTGGGCTGCGTTGCCGTCCGAGTCGGTATGCCCTGTGATGCGCACGCGGATTGCAGGATTTTCTGACAGCACTTGTGCGATCTCTTTCAGCGTACCGTAACTTTCAGCCTTTATTTTGTCTGAACCAACATCAAAAGTAATACCTCTGGTTACAAACTTACCTTCGGTGAGTAGTTTGTTGCGCGTATCGGGTGCACCCTTGGCAACGCGAAAGTTTGTTAGGTAAACTTCTCTGTCTTGCAGGAAATAGGTGATGGTTGAAAAGGTCAGCCGATAGTCTGCACTGCTTTCAAATGCTTTGGGAATATCCCAGACTTTGGTTTCGTTAATATAGACCCGTAATCTGCTTTTTTGCCTCCAGAGCGATATTTTGGCGAAGCTGTTTTCGGGAACTTTCCAAGACGATTGGTCTTTATCGTTGGACATTTTGGCATTACTTTCCCCGTCGTAAGCATCAAATCTTGTTTTACCGACAGGGTCTAAGGTGATCACGGCCTGATTGCGTGTATTATTAACATTGAGTAGTTGCTTGGATGATTTGCTGTCTATGAAATTAACGACAGTTGCTACATGGTTACCGTCGCGGGTGGCTATTTCAAACTCTATGGTTGTGTTATCTTCCAGTTTCCCCAGAAACTCGGGGTAGAAAATACCTTCGCCCATAAACTTCAGCCACTTCTCAGGGCGACCTGCGATAGTTACGATCTCACCCGAGCCATTGGTATTCCACTTGTCAGGGAAATCGCCTATGGCATCTTGCGAGAAATCCTCAAAGGCAATGACTTGCTCGCCTGCAACAAAGTCAAATTTGGAATAAGACTCTAATGTGAAAGTACTTGCAGGCTTGGTAGGAGGCTGATTATTACCTTGATTCCTTGTAGAGTTATCCTCTCTTTCGGGTGCGTTTTGCTCAGGCAATGGATTACCCTGTCCTGTATCGTTTTTGTCTTTCTTTTTGAACACGCCCTCTATTTTATCCAAGGCCTTATCTGTGCCCTGATCTACCTTCTGATTGGCGCGGTCAGTAGTTTTGCGTTTGAGGGCTTCTCTGGGATTGATAATTTGCGCCGACAACATATAGGGAAATCCCGCTAACAAGCAAATCGGCAATAATTGTCTGAAGAGTTTCATGGCAAATAATGTAAAATTCAACAAATAACTTACGTGAGTATAAGTTACACATTTGTTGCCAAAAGTTTCATCTGGGCGTATTAAATTTTACTCCACCCGAAACTCCACCCGTCGGTTTTTTTGCCTGCCTTCATCGCTTGTATTAGGGGCTATCGGGCGGGTTTCACCAAAGCCTGCGGCGATTAGTTGCGCCTTGCAGCCTTTGGCAAGCAGGTATTTGCGGACAGCCTCCGCACGGCGGCGCGAAAGATTCAGGTTGAAGGTGTCGTCGCCTTTGTCGTCGGTGTGCCCTTCTATGTATAGTTTGAGACTGCTGTCCTGCAACTGCGCTGCCAGTCGGTCTAAGTCGTGTAGCGACTGCGGACGGATAACGTCGCTGTCAAAGTCAAATTCCAGTGAATTAATGACGAAGCCTTTTTTACCGGGCGCTTTCAGATTGCCCATTTCTGTGGTCTGATGCTCAATAACCAGTACATCATCGGGGACTTTGGTCAGATCCACCACCTGCGAACCCGAGAAATAGTCGGGAGCAGTAGGCTGATAGCGGTATTTTTTGCCTTTCTTGAGTGGAATAGAAAAACGTCCGTTGGGCTGCACTTTTGCTGTGCCTTTTTGCGAGTTGTCGGTTGCCTGCCAGTTGATGGTTGCGCCGCTGATGGGTTTGCCGTCGGTGTCGGTAACAGTTCCCGTAACGACGACCACTTGCTCGGCGCGGTGCGCTTCGGGAATAGTGATGCGGTAAATATCGCTGCTGCCGTAGCTGTTGCCCTGTTGATAGGAGGTTACTAATGCCGTTTTGCCGTCTGCTGTCATGTAGAAAGCATCGCTGCCGATGCTGTTGATGGTTTTGCCCAGATTGACAGGCTCGCTCCACTCTGTCCACGAGTCTTCGCGCAGGCGGCGGCTGACAAAAATATCGTAGCTGCCCAGCCCTGCGTGCCCATCGGAAATAAAATACAGCGTGCGCATATCGGGGTGCAGCCAAGGACTGTTTTCTGCAAAGGGCGTATTGATTGTTTTGCCCAAATTAACGGGCGCACTCCAGCCCGTATCGGTACGTTCAGAAACGTATAAATCTACATTAAACTCGCCCGCGCCGTGGTAGTAGAGGTAGTCGTTGTTGTAATTGGGCAAATATCCGCCCACTGCCCCCGGGCGATCAGAAGCAAAGATAACCGCGTTGCCGTCGGCACTCATGCAAAAACCCGACTCAAAATGGATAGAATTTACAGGGTTGGGCATCGCGTTGATTTTACTCCACGAATTGCCCTGTTTTTCAACAAAGTAAAAATCACCTTTGCCCAACTGCGTGCCTTGCTTGACATAGAAAAAGTCAGGCAGCATAAAATAGTTGCCAAATAGAAAAAGCGTTTGCCCATCGGGGCTGATGGCAAGTGGCGTTTCATGGGATTCGCTGTTTACTTTTTTGTCCAATGGCTGTGCTACCGACCACTGCGTGCCATCCCATTGGCTCACATAAACGTCTTCGCCTGTAGCAAAGGTGCGGCGTGAAAAATAAAGCGTGCGCCCGTCTAAAGTGAGTACGGGGTTGTATTCGCGGGAAGCAGAGTTGACCCCCGCACCGAGGTTTTCCAACTTGCGCTCGCCGTCGGGTTCTGCCAGCAACGCATCCATTTTCTCGAAATAGCTGCTCATGTTGGTAAAAAGCGTGCTGTAACGTCTGAAGACGGCACGAGCAGCCTCCCAGTTGCGCTCCTGAATGGCAGGTGTTGCAATAGCACGCACGGCAACCAATGCTACATCTAATGGTGCAAATGTCTGAATAAAAGCCTCGTAAAGCGCTTGTTTTTCAGGCCTGTAGCCGCTGTTGTGCAAATTAAGTTCACATAATACATTTTCGGGCGAAAGTTTGAACTGCTGCCCTAAGTCTTTTAGTTTCTGATAGTTCGGGTGGCGCAGGTAGGTTGTTCTGGTAAAGCCAAAGTAAGCCCCGTAAAATTCGGGGATGATGTGTCGGTACTCGTCCGCTTTGTAATTGTCCAGAATCAGCGCACAGAACTGCTCGTATTCGCGTCCGCTGCGGTCGCCAAAGCGGCGCAGTTGGCGCAAGTCCATGTACTCCTGCAACATATCGCGGGCTATCTGGCGCACAGTGGCCACTTGTGGACTTTTCGGGTACTCGCTGATGTATTGTCCGCATTGCAGCGTGAGCAGGCGACGCAGCGCCATCACAGTATCCATTTCGGTAATGCGGTCGTAGATTTTGCCGTCAAAGAGTTGTGACTGCGGGCGGCGGTAAGGAGCTTGATTGATCATTTGAAAGGCTTCCTGCGCAATCTGTTGCAAGAATCCCATAGTGAGCATATGCTCGCTGACAGCCAGTTGCCTGCGCATTTCCTCTTTGAGCGGCACTGCGAGCGCAAGATATTGGCGATTGAAAACCGTAGCCGCCGCATGACTTTTTTTCAATAAATCTAAATGTGGTTGTATGTTGAGCAGGCGCATCTGGTATCTCTGCTGTTCGCGAAGGGTTTGCTGCTGTTCGTAATAAGTCCGCGCCAAACCGTAATGTGCCGCTGCGTGTGTACTGTCTTTGCGGATAATTGTTGTAAAAAAACGCTCTGCATCATCAAATTTTTTGGCAGCCAGCAATTCAAGCCCCTCTTTGATGTCTGCCTGTTGCGCAAAGGCAAGGGAGGCAAACAGCAGCAGGAAAGTAAGTAGGATTATGTTGCGGTTTATCATGGTTTCATTGGTAATTTATGGTAAGCCGTTCTGGTTTGAGAACATTGATTTTGAGCAAATGGGACGAATTGCGCAAAGTCCGCTGAACCTGAATTTGTCCTTGCGCTATTTTACCCGCAACAAGTTGCCGATCTTAAACGACAAACTCAAAAACGCCATGCGCGGATTGGCGTTGCGTTCAATTTCGTAATACGTCCGATTGAAAACATCGCTCAAAGGCGCAAGGTTTCTTTCGTTGATGACTTTTGAAAAGTTGCGGACAAAGTCCAGCGCATCGGCTGTTAGTCGAGCGCCTGCCTCGCCCAAATACTGAAAAGCAAGCGACTCGCGCAGCATAGTAAGTCCGTATTGCAACATACCCTTTTGCGCTTCCTTGTCTAAGGCGGCAAAGCGGTCAGCTTCTTTGATGAGCGCCGTTACATCGGCCTTGAAACAAAGACGCATCCAGTTGCGAAAGGCATGTTGTCCCGTTTGGTCGGCTGCCTCCGCCATTCGCAGCGCCTGATTGAGGTTGCCGTTTGCCAGCGGCGCCATCTGACGGGCTTTTTCCGAAGGCATATCGTATTGCCGCTCCAAAGTTGCAATGAGTTCGGCATCGGTGTAAGGGCGCACGCTAACCAACTGCGTGCGCGATAAAATCGTGGGCAACACATGCTCTATTTGTTGGGCTACCAGCAGAAAGACCGTTTTTTCGGGCGGCTCTTCCAATATTTTCAAGATTGCGTTGGCCGCGCTCGCGTTCATCAGTTCGGGCAGCCAGATGAGCATCACCTTGTAGGTAGCTTCAAAGGATTTGAGCGACAGACTTTTAATAATGTTTCGCCCTTCCTGCACAGGAATGATGCACTGCTTGTTCTCCGCGCCCAGCTCACCTGCCCAGTCCGCCAGATTGCCGTAGGGCTTGTTTTTCAAAAACTCGCGCCACTCTTTCAGGAAAGCGCTGCTGACCGCATCCTCGCGTTTGGTAATTTGCTTGGTGGTAGCCGTTGGGAATACAAAGTGTAGGTCGGGATGGATATAGCGGTCGTATTTGTAGCAAGAGGCGCAAGCTCCGCAAGAGTCGGCGCTGTTTTCGTCGCGGTTTTCGCAGTTCAGGAAAGTGGCGTAGGCAAGTGCCAGCGTCAGGTTGGGGCTACCCTCGCGCCCCAGCCAGAGTTGCGCATGAGGAATCTGCCCTACTTTGACAGCGGCAATGAGCGATTGTTTGAGTTCGTCAAAACCTATAACATCGTTAAAACGCATCCCTTACAACTTCTTCTGAAAGTGAAAGCCTAAAATTTTATAGCCTTGATTGAGCCAGAATTTATGCCCGCGATCATTGGTTACATAAGCGTTTAATTCTGAGGCGACGCAGCCGATCGAGCGGGCGTAGTCAAAAATCCACTTCATCATCAACTCGCCGACACCCTGCCCGCGATAGTCAGGGTGGATAATGACGTTATCCGGCTCAATGTGTTTGCCGACATAAAATTTAACCAGAATCCAGATGCCGGAAATGCCGATGAGGCGCTCGCCGTCGTACACGCCGACGCACTGATAGCCCAGCGGTAGCATCTGCTCCAAACGGTCGCGCAGGACTTCTTCGGACAAATCGGGGTTGGTCATTTTGACCAAGGGCAGAATGGTATGTATCTCTTCGGTAGGAATCAGTCGAACATCAAACATAAAAAAGGCGGCATTATGAGCGCCGCCAAAGTTAGTTTTTTGTGCTTGAAAATATATCAGGCAGCCTGCCAAACAGGAAATGGATCTTCGAAACGCTCGCCGCTTAAATACTGTAGAACTTCGTCGTAGGTCAGTAAACAAGCTTTCAGTTCACCGCGTATTTGTGTCTCATCCATATCCTGACCAATAAATACAAGTTCACTCATGCGATCGCCAAAATTTTTATCCCAGCGGGCTTCTATTTCGTCTTTGTTTTCAACAAAAGCGGGATACATCATCCGCTCGCGGAAAGGCATACTTGCCCACCACGAACCGGCCGGCTCTAATCGCAGCGAACCGCCTGCCTGACTCCAGTTAATCGCCAGCGAAGGACGGGAAGCAATCCAGAACATACCCTTGCTGCGAATAACGGAAAGCGGCCAATTTTCGGAAAGAAATTGGAAGAATCTCACCGGATGAAAAGGCAGTTTGTTCCTAAATACGAAAGAATGGATGCCGTATTCTTCGGTTTCGGGGGTATGAATTTTCGCAAGTTCTTCTTCCCATGCGGGCGCTTGCATTGCTTTTTCAAAATCAAACAATCCGGTATTCAACACCTCATGCAAAGGGACTTTACCAAACTGACTTGTTAGGATACGGGCATCAGGATTTAATCCGCGAATGATCGCCTGTAGTTCGCCCACTTGCTCGGGGCTTACCAGATCGGTTTTGTTGAGGATGATAACGTTGGCAAACTCAATCTGATCGGTCAGCAAATCTACAATGGTGCGGTTGTCTGTTCCGTCAGCGCCTATTTTACGACTTTTAACCGTATCGGCGCTGCCAAAATCTTTCAGGAAATTCATCGCATCTACAACCGTAACCATCGTATCTAATTTGCTGAAGCGCGAAAGATCAATGCCTTTTTCTTTATCTACGAAAGCGAAAGTTTGTGCGACGGGCAGCGGCTCGCTGATGCCTGTACTTTCAATGAGTAGGTAATCAAATCTACCTTCTCTTGCCAGCCGCTCAACTTCTACCATCAAATCTTCGCGCAGCGTACAGCAAATGCAGCCATTAGACATTTCCACCAGTTTCTCTTCTGTTCTGGAAAGAGTGTTTTGTTGCTGCACCAGTTTAGCATCTATATTGACTTCGCTCATATCGTTGACAATCACGGCTACTTTCAGCCCTTCGCGATTGTGCAATATATGATTGAGCAGCGTCGTTTTTCCTGCGCCAAGAAAGCCGGAAAGTACGGTTACCGGAAGTTTTTTGGCATTCATCATTTAGAAAAATAGCTATTGCATTTTGTTGAATAATTCCTGCGCCCTGTTTTTGATGACTTCCGCCTTGTCGCGCAAGTCTTTTTGAATGGCTATCATTTGTTCGGGAGTAGTTTCTATGCGCTCATGCGAATGATGATGTCCGTCGCCTTCTTTGTCGTGCGAGTGGTCGTGTTCATAGCCGGGGACTTCCACAACTGTTTTGCCCCACTCCTTGAGCTCCTGTTCTATTTGAGCAACTTCTGCCAGCATTGCACGGAGTGGTACTGCCAGCGAATCTGCTCCTGCCTTTGCAAGGCTATCGGCGCGGCTTTCCAGCGCAGGTGCGGCTTCTTTGATTTGTTTGAGCAGCCCTATGGTTTCTTTTTCAAATCCCATAGCTTGCTGATGAAACTGAACTGCCTCAGCCAGTTGTTGCTGCTCTTTTTCGCTTGGCCCACAAGACCACAGCAATGCAGCCGCTAATAGTGTAAATAACGTATTTTTCATTTGGTATTGATGTTTTGAAATCTTTTCACTCCAAAAGTAGCTGTTTCCTGCTGCACCTGCTGCGATTCCTGATGCTGAAACCATGTATAACCCACAATGGTGAGCGTAAGCATCAAAGGCATCCAGAAAGCTACTTTATCGCTTTTGGTAGCCGCAGGACGATAGGCGCGATACAACGCTACGCCCAGAAGGGCTACTTGCAAGGCAATAATCCACGTTTGATAGCCGGCAATTGTGCCGGCAAATGCCAGCACGGTATTGCTCGCTCCCAGCGCTAGCGGCAGAAAAGGCAGGAGGCAGCAAAGCGAGTGCAGCAAAAGAGTAGTAAAAATAGCAGGAACTAATACGCGTTTGGTTTGCATTTTTCTGATTCGCTGAATTGATGCGCAAATTAGGCAATTTGCACCAATAATGCAACAAAGTTGCATTATTGAACTTTTGCACGCTCCACTAATTCCCGATGCAAGCTAATAACCTGTGGGATAAGCAATTGGCTGCTATCGTTGTGGATGACATAGTCCGCATATTGCACTTTTTCGCTTTCGGGCATTTGGCGACTGATAATGGCGGCTACTTCCTCACGGCTTCGCTGCGGATCGCGCTGTAGCACGCGGGCAATCCGCACTTGGTCGGGCGCAGTAACTACAACGAGTACGTCTAACTGCTTGTAGCTGCCTGCTTCAATCATCAGCGCGGCTTCTTTAATAGCGTAAGGTTTGCCTGCGGCTTGTTGCGCGGCCAGCCACCGGGCGCTGTCTTCGGCTACGCGCGGATGCACAAGACTATTGAGTAATTGCAGTTTTTCGGGATTGTTGAATACCTGTGCCGACAAATGGCTGCGGTTCAGTGTACCATCAGGCAGATAGCTTTCCTTTCCAAAGTATTGGATGATCTGATTGCGCAGTTGCTCATCGTGCGTTTGAAGCCATTTCGCACGACTGTCGGCATCGTAAACAGGCGCCCCCAATACCTCAAAGATGCGACAAACCGTACTTTTTCCGCTACCTATTCCGCCTGTTATTCCTACCTTTAGCATAATTGATCTTAAAAAATGGTGGTACGACCTGCGGCTCGAAGAAATCTTCTGTCGTAATCAGGTCGGGCGCCAGCGTAGAATCTTTCCAGTTGATTTTACGCCAATCTAACCAGATGCGCACCTCAGCAGTATCGGTAACAGCCTCATAGGACGGCAGGGTGTAATACACCACCTTTGCCGTTGTGGGCTGTACTGTGGCAGAACTGTCCATAGGAAAATTCTGAAATTCCAAAGCAACCTGCCGTTCTTTGCGAATGAAATAAGCCGTTTCAAAACTGATGTGTACCTGATTCAGATCAGAAGTAATCAGGCTTGACGGCGGGAATGATATGCGCACTACATCGCTAAAGTTTCCGGCAATACCAATCTTAGTAAATTCATACCGTATCAGGCGGGTTGCTTTTTTCAAATTTGAAGGCGGCCCATGAATTTTAATCCTTCGCGGATTAACTTTTGGTGGACGAACAAACCGGTGTCCTTCTGCAAGTTGTATATGCTCGTAGCCAAAGGGCAGCGATAATTCGTACTCCTGAATAGGCTCAAAGCGAAAGCGGATAGTATCCTGCTCGCATCGCTCAATTTTTGCCCCTGACAGATTGTCGGATAGCTGCGGAATGAGTCGGCGCGTAACAATAAAAGAGGTTTGCAAAGGATTCTGAATATCAAAAACCGTAGTTGGGATTTCCTCGCGGAAAAATGTTTTAAGCAGCCCCCATCCTGTACCGCTGATATACACTCGTAAGCGTTCGGGCAATGGCTCAAGTGATACTACATTGGGCGCATTGATCCTAAACTTGACCGGTACGTCGAGTACGGTTGTATAATTTTTGCTCAATGCGTTAAAAAGCCACATGAGCGCTGCCACAATAAAACTTAGCATGATAGCGCTCCAGTCCCACCGTCCGAAATTGCTCAATTCCTGCCTGAGTGTTTGTAGTATGGCAGCGGTAATTTTCAATCTTATTTATTGGGCATTTATAGAGGGTGTACCTTGTCCTTTGCTGTAGTCGAGCGAAATAGAAGTTTTTTCGAATTTCAGCGTAACGCCTTTGTCCACTTCCAAATATACCAGATTACCTTCTATTGCCACTATTTTGCCGTGCAGCCCACCAATAGTAACTACTTGATTACCAACGGCTAATGACTCTATAAACTTTTTCTGTTCTTTTTGACGCTTTTGCTGCGGGCGGATCATAAAGAAGTAGAAAACAAGAATAATACCCGCGATAAAAATCAGGTTGGCGATAGAAGATGCGCCACCCGCACTTTGCAATAAAATAGCTTGTATATGCTGCATGGATTGATAATATTAGGTTTAGACCGTACAAAGTTAATTCTCTGCGGGGTTTATTGGATGAATTTGAGCAATTTTGCGTACATTCTCTTATCAACCGTTTGATTACCTTTATTTTACGCTTTTTGTCCAGCTTCGGTTTGTATGGCACAACAGGAAACGGCTTCAGGTCAAATTTTTGACCGCACAGTTCTGGCGGGAATTTTTCAGTTTGTCAAACCTTACATTGGACGCTTTTACCTCCTGATAGCGCTGACAGTACTCTTGGGGCTACTTTCGCCGCTGCGCCCCTATTTGATCCAATATACGATAGACCACTACATTGCCTATAACCATATGGAAGGGCTGGTTATGATGGTTTGGCTAATGGTCGGGCTGGCGCTGTTACAGGCAGTAGTACAGTTCAGCAACTCCTACCTTTCCGAATGGCTGGGGCAGCACGTCATCCGCGACATCCGCATTAAACTTTTCCGCCACTTGATGTCTCTCAAAACACAGTATTTCGACCGCACGCCTATTGGCAGGTTAGTAACGCGCAATATTTCTGACGTAGAAACGCTCAATAATGTATTTACTGAGGGACTGGCAGCTATCGTCGGCGACTTGCTCCAGTTGTTGTTTATTTTGGGCTTGATGCTCTATACCGACTGGAAATTGACGCTCGTAAGTCTTAGCACCTTCCCTCTACTTTTTGTAGCGACTTATATTTTCAAAGAAAAAATCAAAAAAGCATTCAATGCCGTGCGGGCAGCTGTCGCCAACCTCAACTCGTTTGTGCAGGAGCACATTACAGGTATGAGTATCGTACAGATCTTCAGCAGCGAACAGCGCGAACTGGAGCGCTTCCGCGAAATCAACCGTCAGCATCGTCAGGCACACCTCAAGTCGGTCAAATATTACTCTATTTACTTCCCTATTGCAGAGGTTATTGGTGCGATAGCAACAGGGATGCTCGTCTGGTACGGCGCAAAAGGCGTCATGCAGGAACAACTGACGCTTGGTACGCTGGTAGCGTTTATCATGTATATTGCTATGTTCTTCCGCCCGATCCGAATGATTGCCGATCGCTTTAACACGCTCCAAATGGGTATTGTCAGCGGCGATCGTCTGATGAAAATTCTCAACAGCCGCGAACAAATCCAGAATACGGGTACTTACCAGCCTGCAACTATCAGGGGCGATGTTACCTTCGAAAACGTCTGGTTTGCCTACAACGACGAAGAATATGTACTCAAGAATATCAATATAGAGGTACATCGCGGTCAGACTATTGCTCTTGTTGGCGCTACAGGCGCAGGCAAATCATCTGTCATCAACCTGATCAGCCGCTTCTATGACGTAAGTAAGGGGCGTATTTTGCTCGACGGTGTAGATATTCGCGAATATGAGCTTCATTTCCTTCGTCGCTGCATCGGCATTGTTTTGCAGGATGTCTTCCTATTTTCGGGCAGTATCATGGACAATATCACACTGGGTAATAAGGCGATCAGCCGCGAACAAGTCTGCGAGGCTGCAGCGCTGGTAGGCGCACTGCCTTTCATCGAGCGGCTACCCGGCGGCTTTGACTACAACGTAATGGAGCGCGGCGCGACACTCTCTGTCGGACAACGACAACTTATTTCCTTTGTGCGGGCAATGGTTTACAATCCCGACATCATTATTTTGGACGAAGCAACTTCTTCGGTGGACAGCGAAACCGAAAAAATGATTCAGGATGCAATCAGCAAAATGATGCAGGGCAGAACCGCAATCATCATTGCGCACCGACTCGCAACGATTCAGAATGCCGACCGCATCATCGTTTTAGACAAAGGTGAAATTAAGGAATCAGGTACGCACGAAGAATTGCTTGCACTGGGTGGCTACTATTCCCGCTTGCACAAGATGCAGTATAAAGAGATAGCGGCCTAATCGCTTCCGAAAGGCTCGGCACAGCGCACCGAATAGAATACGTAGCTCAGCGTAATGCCTGCAAAATAGTACATATCCCGGCTGTAAGGATTGCTTTGCCGAAACTTTGGATCTGCCTGATTCAGCGTAATACCGTCTATACGATCTGTAAATGTTTTTCGCGCACCAAACTCGAAGCCCAAATTCCAGTTAGGATGCAAGTAATGCTTTACCCCCACGCCAAACGGCAGGACAATGTGCGTACCGTTGTAGTCGCGGTTATCCAAATAATTGGTTTTCCCGCCGTGGTTAGCAACCGCAATGCCCCCAAACAAAAAGGGACACCACTTCTCCATTTTGCGGCGGTCGGTCTTGCGAAAATTGAAAAAGTTATACTCTGCCGTCAGCGCAAGCTCGCGCAAGTTGCTGCTGAAGTGAAAATCGCGCCGCTGCTGGAAAGGATCGGTAAAAATACTGTCGCGCCCAACCAGATCCGTTACCATCAGGTTTGCCCGCAGGCTGAGAAAATAGAAGGGGTTATAGCGGAAAAAGACATTTGCACCCAGTTTTGAGTTTTCAATCCGCACCGCAGGAGCAACATCGCCTTTGTAGTTTCCTGCGCCAATGCCTGCGCCTATTTCGTAGCGCTGGGCTTGTGCTACGGTAATCAAACCAAAACAGGCGACTACCACAAGAAGCAGTCGCTGTTTGCAACAAATAAATGGCATGTTTTTTAAATGTAAGTTTCGTAGGAGTGCTTCATCCGCAGGAATTCCTCAATTCGCAATGATTGTCCAAAATTGATGCCACACAACACTGCCTATAAAACTCCCTTTGTACTTGGAATGCTCGTATCTCCGGGGCGTTGCGCAATAGCGGCGCGAACGGCCCGCGCAAATGCCTTGAAAAGAATCTCGATCTGGTGATGATCGTTATCGCCTGAAAACTGCATATTTAGGTTGCACTTGGCCGTATCAGAAAAGGACTTAAAGAAATGATAGACCATTTCAGTAGGCATCTGCCCTACGCGCTCGCGATGGAACAGCCCGTTCCAAACCAACCAGGGGCGACCCGAAAAATCAATAGCCACCTGTGCCATTGCCTCGTCCATTGGCAAGATGGCAAACCCATAGCGCTCGATACCCTTTTTGTCGCCCAGTGCGCGGGCAAATGCTTCGCCCAGTGCAAGGGCTGTGTCTTCTATAGTGTGGTGTTCGTCTATGTGCAAGTCGCCGATGACCCGCACTTCGAGGCTGCAACCCGAGTGGCGCGCCAACTGATCGAGCATATGATCGAAAAAGCCCAGCCCTGTAGCTATTTCCGAGCGCCCTTTACCATCTATTTGCAGCGAAATATGGATGTCGGTTTCGTTGGTCTTGCGGCGCACCGTAGCATGGCGCCCTGCTGCTGATAGCAGAAAGTCGGTGATTTGCTGCCAGTCAGACGAGCAAAATGTAGCGCGTTCGTCTGTCTTGCCAATAAGTACCGATCGGCAGCCCATATTTTCGGCTAATTGGACATCGGTCAGACGGTCGCCAATAACAAAACTGTTGGCAAGATCGTAGCTGCCATCCATATAAGCCTTTAACATTGCTGTTCCGGGTTTGCGGGTAGGCATATTTTCATGTGGAAATGAGCGATCAATATGGATTGCATCAAATACAATGCCTTCTGCTGCCAGAATATCAAGCATTTTCTGATGCACAGGCCAAAATGTATCTTCGGGAAAACTCGCTGTCCCCAAACCATCTTGATTGGTTACCATTACCAATTCATAAAGTCCTGAGCGGGCAATACGCGCCAGCGCACCAATAGCCCCGGGCAAGAAAGCCAGTTTGTCGTAGGAGTCTATTTGCTCGTCGGGCGGTTCAACAATAATTGTTCCGTCCCTGTCTATAAAAAGTGCTTTTTTCATTTTAGTTACAACAGATTTGCATAAATTTGAGGTAAATACCCCATAACTTCACTGAACTCATGAAGGCTGTTCTCTCAGCACTGATCATTTTGTCGGCATATATTTCGGTTTATGCACAAAAGAAAACTAAACTTGATTCATTAGAGAGTGCAAGGCTTGAAAATTATAAGAAAATAGATGCCCTGAACCAGTTCATCATTGCCAATAGCCGAAATAAAGAACTGACTATTACAGAACTTCAGGCGCAGCAAGTTTTATTAGAGCGCCATCGCAAACAAATACAAAATATTCGCCAACAAAAAGAGTGGTTGATCGAAACAATTGCTTCTAACCAGAAACTGATAGAAGTATTAGAACAGGATCTATCTCTGGCACAACAAAACCACGATCGCGAGTTGTACGAGCTTTCTAAATTAGAAAATCAGCCTAAAGGATTGCTATCTGTTGAGGGACTCAATGCCATACTGCAAAAGAAAAAATCGCATGAACAAGTCAGAGCCAGGATAGCAGAACAAATACGGTATATTGAACAAGTTTCTAAGCAACTTATCGCTTACAGAAAACAACACATCAATCTCGAACAACGCCTCAAGGCAGCTGAAGCATTGCTTCAAAGCGAAATTGCACACGAAGAAAAAAGGCAAAAAGATTTGAAGCTCAGACTGCGCCGGCTTGCCATACAAGAGAAAGATATTGTTGATCAAAAGAAATCCCTTGAGCGGTTCAACGAAATCGTTTTAATGGAGATTAATAATATCTCTGCTCAGGAAAAGACGAATTTCGGCAATAGCAAATCAGTCAACAAAGAAGTTAGAGCAGTTGCTTCTCAGCCTGCTGACGGCAATAAGAACAACATGCAACCTGAGCAGCAAAACACTAACACCCTGATCATGGCGCCGGCCGGTGTTGGCACTGCCAAAGTCTTTGCGGAAAACAAGTCAATGCTGCCTTGGCCTGTAGAAAAATTCACACATATTGCCAATCATTTTGGTATTCATAATCATCCATTAGCCACAAATGTGCAGGTAGAAAATATAGGTATAGATATTGGTACTGCACGCAATGAGCATGTACGCGCCATTTTTGAGGGTAAGGTACGAGCTATCAAAGATGTGCCCGGAATAGGCTGGACAGTCTTCATCCAGCACGGAGACTACATCACTGTATATGCGGGTTTGCAAAATGTACAGGTAAAAGTTGATAGCCATGTCAAGACCAAAGCAGTAATTGGTACAGTAGGCAACAACAAAGATGGCTACCCCGTGCTGCAATTCCAGATTTGGAAAAACAGACAAAAGCTTAACCCCGAAGAATGGCTTGCAAAAAGCGACTGATATTTGAGCTAAATAGTTGTAAATGATCGGTGTAGCTTCATAAATTTGCACGTCCAATCTAAATTTTACTACTTTGAAAAAAATTGGTATTCTCTACGGCAAAGAAAGAAGTTTTCCACAGGCTTTTGTTGAGCGTGTCAATCAGAAAACACAAGGCAAGGGCATTATGGCAGAGCCTGTTGCCATAGACAGCGTAATCCAAGGTTGTCCCAGCCCATATGCTGTGATTATAGATCGCATTTCGCAAGATGTTCCTTTCTACAGAGCATATCTGAAAAATGCGGCCCTCAATGGAACAGCTGTAATCAATAATCCCTTTTGGTGGAGTGCGGACGAGAAATTCTTCAATAACTGTATAGCAACCAAAATAGGTGTCCCTGTGCCGAAAACCGTGTTGCTACCTTCACACCGAATGCCGCCCGATACCAACGAGCATTCCTTTACCAATCTTTTTGGACACTACAATTGGGAAAAAGCATGGGAAACAATTGGCTTCCCTGCCTACATGAAGCCTCACGCAGGCGGGGGATGGAAGAGTGTTTACAAACTCAACAATCTTGGCGATTTCTATAGCAAACATCCCGAAACAGGAGAATTAGTGATGCTGCTACAAGAAGAAATCCAATTTACCGACTATTTCCGCTGCTATTGTATCGGACAGAAAGACGTACGCATTATGCCTTATGAGCCTCGTAACCCGCATCACCTGCGCTATGTGGCAGAAACCAAAGCGACAGGTCCCGCAGCGAAAAAGTTGCTTGCAACTGTAAAGGATTATGTACTGCGCCTCAACAAAGCATTAGGTTACGACTTCAATACCGCAGAGTTCGCTGTACGCGATGGCATACCTTACGCTATTGACTTCTGCAATCCTGCACCAGATGCAGATGTACACTCTGTTGGTCAGGAAAATTTTGAATGGGTAGTAGAGGCCGCAGCCAATATGGCAATTGATCGAGCAAAGAAAAACAAAGAAGGACAAATGAACCTCACATGGGGCGAATTCGTTTCTCAGGCTTGCCTTGGGCTATCGGTCAGCAGCCCGGACTCTACGCCTACCAAAGAAAGCGGACTGGAAACACCGTCAGAGGTTACAGTGAAAAAACGAACGACAAAAAAATAAACTGTCTCGATTTGAAGTCCATCGAATAAGCCTTTGCAGATCTTGCGAAGGCTTCTTTACTTTGATCCAAGCGATTCAATCCTGTAAAATACTTGTGTTATGATCCTGACAGACCTTGAAATCCTGAAATACATTCACGCGGGCAAAATTGTAATCGAGCCATTTAATCAAGAGTGCCTTGGTACGAATTCATATGATGTACACTTAGGTAAATGGCTTGCTACCTACGATGCGGAAGTGCTCGATGCCCGCAAGCACAATACCATCAGCACCTTCGAAATCCCCGAAGAAGGATATATCTTAGAACCATGCAAGCTGTATCTCGGCGTTACGCAAGAGTACACGGAAACTCATGCACATGTCCCCTTCCTCGAAGGTAAATCGAGCGTTGGCAGACTTGGCATAGACATCCATGCAACAGCAGGCAAAGGCGATGTAGGCTTTTGTAACCACTGGACGCTGGAGATATCGGTCTCACAACGCGTTCGAGTGTATGCAGGAATGCCGATTGGTCAGCTCATTTTCTTCGCCATACAAGGCGACATCCAAAACTACTACAACCAAAAACCTTCGGCTAAATACAACGGGCGATACGAAAAGCCCGTAGAGTCTATGATGTGGAAAAACCGGTTCTGAAAAACTAACCTCACAATCAGCTAAATACAAAGAGACCGTTCAAAAATAACATAGACTTTAGTCTGTGATTTGTTAATCACTTGATAATCATACACTACAGACTGAAGTCTGTGCTACATGTAGCCTTTCTGGACAGTCTCTCAAAAACAGCTATACGAAAATCAGGAATAGCTTGTTAGCAATCGTTGTCTCTTAATACTCCCAAAGCTGGGCTTCGTACTCAAGTAGTGCATATTCGTATTGCAAAGAAGCATACATGGCTGCCTTCGCATCACCATATATATCTTCCATAGTTTCGTCCTGTCCGTTGGAATATTTAAAAATATGCCCTGTAAACAATCTTAAATCAAAGGCTTCGGCGAAATTGCGATGCTCCTTCGGATTGGCATTGTTGAACCAAACTGCATAAGGATTATCTTTGAAAACGTTCTCTACAAGTTCTTTGTAAGAAAATGTAGCAATGGGAATATCTACGGCTTTGGTATTTCTATCAGCCGGCAGGATGATCGTAATACTCTGGATATCGTGATACATGCGCGATCTTTTCTTATCAAAAATAAGATCTTCTCTCATCTCTAACAGATACAAATCTTTACCTGGCAAGTATTCGGTAGGTCCGCTAGCACCGCCGTCGCCGTCGCCACTGCTGAACTCATTGCCCCAGCCGCCAAGATCTTCTTCAATGCCAAAGCCCATTGCCTTTTCTTCCTCTGTTAAGCCGTCGCCCTGTCCTTCTACAACCAACTTCTTAATAAAATCATCAAAATCCATCCGCTTTACCAATGAGTCGTTGGTAAAAGGCCTTAAAATACCTGCTTTAACCGCATCAATGATAATACGGGTAATCTCCATATTTTTTGCATTGAACGATTTATTCATTTTTTCACGCAGATCTATCCGCCACCATAGTGTTTTCTTAAAGAACTGGTCGGAGCTTCGGATAGGACGCAACGAATTTAGATTGTAACCAAACTCCTCTCTTTCTTGTGCGTAGGCTGTTATTGAAAAGACGGCAACAGCGACAATAATCAATAACCGAATTAACGAATTCATGTGTGAATGTTTTTTTGTAATTATTAACAATAAATATGCCGCTTTATGGAGATAACAAGTCCTTTTCAAGTAGGATGAAAAGGACTTGCTATGTCAAAGAATACAGATACTACTATTGTGTAATCGTGTAAATGAAAGGTTCTGAACTTGCTTTCGCGTCCACGATATCACCTTTGTAGTTACGACGCTTCACCTGCTTTATTTCAATAATTAGACGATCGCCTTCTTTAGCCTGCGCACGGAAATCATTCAGGTTAGCTTCTTCGCTTGTAAACTTGCGCTCAGGAACAACCAACCGTCTGCCACGTGCCAAAGCTACTGTCCACTCAGTTACACGGTAATTCGCATCTTTTGGAATTACATCCTTGATACTTGGATCAGCAGTTGCTCTTGCTCTTAACGAAGAAGGACATGCACCGCCAAGTTTGGTATCCAGAGGTTTATTACCATTAAGGATCTCAACTTTAGGATCTGGCAAAAGTTTCACTTTGAACTCCTTAGGCTCGATCAGGTTGCCATCGCTGAACACTTTTAGAACTACTTTATTGGTAGTAGGAACAACAATGATCTCGCTCTTCGAAGCTCCTTTAATAACCTCGCCACCCTCTGCCTGAAAAGAAGGATTGTAAGCAGCACCCAATGCAGGCACGTTTACTTTCAACTCATTACCACAGAGGTAGTACAACGCAGAAATATTAGCAGCCTGAATATCTACTACAGGTTTAGCTACGATGTATTCTTCCTTCACACGGAAAATAGTGTCTTCGCCGTCAGCTTTTTTAATCTTGATAGTACCTTCCCATGATTTCTTCAGGTTGCCGTCTTTGTCGTAAGCTCCACCTTGTGCAGTAAATTCTACCGTACCAATACCGTTCTCTACTTTAACAGGGCCTGCGGTAGATGACATCTGAGGAACGACATTAGAAGCAGACGCAGCCAAGAACATGGTTGCGCGGTATTTTGTACCAGCAGCTACGATTTTAGACTCAGCACTTACCATTGCATTGATGCGGTCAAACTTAATCTCGACACCACCAACTTTGGTGCTTAGTTTTTTAATCACATCGCTCTCCGCGCGTACAACTTCAGATTGCATTTGGCTAAGTATGGCTAGACAGGCTACCAGAGGGGTACGCTCAAAATTGATTTGTGCGAAGTCTTTATGACGTTGATTATCATCGTTTTTGAAACGAGGCATTTCTTTGGCATCCAGTGCAATTTTTGCAATCTGAATTTCCTTGTCGAATGCACTCATCTCTTCGGCAAACTTGTTGAGTTTTTCTTTCAACGCATAAGCCTTACCGCTTTTTGAACCCTCAGGACCAATCAGGAAGGTAGTGGACTTGTCGTAGTTCTTCTCATCTGCATATTTTCCGTCTTCCTTCATACCACCTGTGTATTCGATGAGTTCTTTGCGAATCTGCTCGATAGTCGCCATCATAGCAGATGTTTTTGCCTTAGCTTCTTCTGCTTGTGCAATGATAGCCAGATCTTTGGGCTTATTACCTTCTTTGGCTACTTGGGCTTTCATGCCCTCTAATGTTTTATTGGTTGCTTCGCGGGCAAGAGTATTGGCATAACGAAGACTATCATCCATGTAATAGAACTTCTCCAATACTGTATTGCTCACTTGCAAGGCCAACAAACAGGTCAGCACGAGATACATCATGTTAATCATCGCCTGCCTTGGTGTTTGCTTACCACCTGCCATATTTCAGATCTTTTTTGGTTAGAAAATTATTAATAAATAAACGGCAAAAAGATTAGCCCTTCATTGCAGTAAGCATGTTACCATACACTTTGTTCAAAGATGTAAGGTTAGTTGTCAGTTTAGACATCTGATCTTTGAACAATTGTGATTCTTTGCTCGCGTCTGCCATGCTTTCCATAGCTACTGTCAGGTTGCCATAGAACTTGTTCATAGCCTTCAGGTGGCTGTTAGCATCTTTCAGCTCCATTTCATACACAGCATTGAGCGCCCCAAGATTCTTGGTAATTGTCTGTACCTGTGCATGATATTCTTTTGCCTGAGCAGAAGCATTAGCCATTACAGACATAGATTCTATTGTAGCAGCATAAGACTTGTTGAGTGTTACCAGCGACTGAGAGGCGGCACGCAAGTTTTTGGAATATTCCTCAGAAGCAGCAGCAGCCTCGCTCATGTCGCGCATTTTTAATGCTGACTCGTTAAGGGTTTTAATACCCTTACCGAAACTCTTGAAAGACTCTGTAGAAAGTTCTGCTTCCTGTAGCATTTGATCCAGCCCTACAAGTGCACCGGTTGCAGCAAGTTTGTTGGCTGCCTGCAGATCAGTTTTAGCAGGCGCGTTTTCTTCTGCCAATTCAGGATAAACCCGCTCCCACTCATAGTGCTTTTCAGGTGGAGGAACGGGTGCAATTACACCTAAAAGGAAGATGAATGCTTCTACAGAAAGTCCTACTACAAGCATAGGACCTGCACCTGGCCATGACATGATTTTGAACATGGCACCTACGATTACTACCGCAGCACCAACACTGGTGATTTTTGGAACAATTACGCGATTGAACTTCGCGACAGCGCTTTCTTTTCCGCTACCCATTTTGTTTTGAGGTTAAATAATTGAAAATTAGATAAAGTTAAAATTGATGATTGGTCAAAGTAAGGCAAATTCCTATAAATTGTCAATAGGTATTTGCGCTTGTTTGGATTTTTAACGAAAAAAGTCCGACGATATTATGCTATTAGCAGCTAATCGTCGAACTTTAACAAATTAGTAATCTTAATTAAAACTCAAACCCTGAAGAACGTCCCAAGTAAGTCATTGCACAGCGAAAGCCAATAAATGAACGGGCAGTATCGCCGTATTCAAAGTTGCGTGTACCTGTTTCAATGAGGAACGCAATATCTTTCCACGAACCACCGCGAATGAGTTTGCGAGGCTCATTTTCATCGTAGTAAGTCGGATTCAAGTCCCATACTAGCGGTACGCTGGCAGGATTGAAAGCATCTTCGCACCATTCTGCAACGTTGCCTGCCATATCATACAGACCGTAGTCGTTTGCAAAGTAAGAAGCAACAGGGGCTGTGTAAGCAAACCCGTCGTCATAGTAATTGCCTCTACCCGGCTTAAAGTTAGCTAAGGCACAACCTTTGGCATTGCGTACGTAGGGACCTCCCCAAGGATATTTGGCCATATCGCGACCACCGCGGGCTGCATACTCCCATTCAGCTTCGGAAGGCAGACGGAAATTGGGCATAGGGAACTTGCCTTTTCCTTCACGATAAGTATTCATTTTCTTTGTACGCCACTCACAGAACAGCAGTGATGCTTTCCAAGATACTCCCACAACCGGGTAATCGTCGAACGACGGGTGATCGTAATAATAAACTGTCATCGGATCGCCCATGTGGTAGGTGAAATCTTTCATCCATACGGTCGTATCAGGATAGGCTATATCCTTCAAATCCTGCTCGCTTTCAATCAGCGGCAATACTTTTCTGTAACGAATGAAGATTGTACTATCGCCGCCTAAGGGGAAGTATTCAGCAGCTTCGTACATAAACTGGCGATACTCGTTGTTAGTAATCTCAGTATCATCCATGTAAAAACCACTAATCGTGATTTGCTTGTTCATAGCGATCTTCGATGAGGCAATGTCTTCATCGGCTTGTCCCATATGAAAAGTTCCAGGCGGAATGGATACCATTCCATAAGGCAACTCTTGTTTCCAGCCGGTACGACCCTGAACACCTATTAATTCGCCGTTATCGCCGCCTCTGCCGCCGAAAATACAACTTTGTAATACCAAAGCAACAATCAAAGTACTGTATAGCGGTAATACATTACGCATTCGGCCATGTCGTATCATAATTCTGAGCATGATTTCTATCAGTTTATCAGACGTTCCTTGTCTTCTCAATAGGGTTTTAATAGCTAACGACTTCAGATGCTATTTCTTGCAAAAATAAGTCCAAAAGTTTTAGTCAAATCTGAATCTTGGAGTTCTGATATTAAATGATTCCGGTTTTTTAGGGGCGGGGATTCGATAACCTAAACGCAACTCGTGTGAGGTAGCTGCTTTTGCGGCCACACCCGTAATCTCGTAGTCAAAAGCATAGCCGATTGTTAGCGCATTATCTTTCATAACAGATGCTCCAATTAGCAAGGAAATACTGCTTATAGGACCCAAATCGCGAAAGGATGCACCAGCGTAATACTTCTGCCTGACATCAAATATTACTGCTCCTTCGTAAGAAACAACGTTCCGCAGATTTGTTTTCACAATGGCAGAAGGTTTTATAAGTATGTCAGATGTTAGTATGAACTCACTTCCGCCTAAAAAAGTGTAGGTTCGTTCTAATGGACTGATTGCAAATGTTGTACCATATTCGAAGCCAGGCTGTAGCAAGTGATTAGCACTTACACCAAAAAAATACTTAGGCGAAGAGTAGTATAGCCCTGCTGCAAAGTCGGGAACAAATTGGCTCTCTCTGCCTCTACCAATAATTAGAGGATCGTTCGGCTCGTTGGGACGCAACCTGCCAAAATCAAAAATCTGATTGTAAAAGCCTCCACGTATGCCAAAGGAAAGTCTTGCATCATTTTTCAATGGATGATGATAGGCGTATGACAGTTGAATATCGTTGTTAGTAACAGGCCCTATTGCATCATTGAGCAAGTAGATACCGATACCGCTGCGTATGCCGTTGATTGGCATGGATGCTGAGATAACTGTACTTACAGGTGCACCGCCATCGCCGTCTAAAGTAGTGCTGTAACCTACCCACTGCCTGCGGTGAATCAGATTGAAATGCGTAAAGCGGCTGTCAATACCAGAGGTAGCAGGGTTAAGATATAGTTGATTAAACATGAACTGACTAAACTGAGCATCTTGCTGTGCGCTTGCCTGCCGGTGAATGTCTAACGAAAAGAGAATAACAAGAAAGCAAACAATGTTTCTTTTCATAGCTTCTGAAAAGTAAATGAGGCAAGCAATATAGCAAATTAATTACTGATTGCTTTCTCTGCATCTTTGATATACAATTCAATAGCTCCTGCCATAGAAGGTGCATCCGGATGCGGGGCCTGAACGTCAAGCACTAAGTTTTGCTCTAGTACAGCTTTCCCTGTAGTAGGACCAAACGCAGCAAACAGAATATCACCTTGTATAAAACCAGGAAAGTTAGTCAGCAGAGAATTAACACCCGACGGGCTAAAAAACGCAATCAAATCATACTGTCTGATATCTAAATCTCTCAGATCGCTTGGCACTGTGTGGTAGATGATCGCCTCTGTGAACTTGATACCGCTCTTTTCCATAAACGAGGGCAAGTCATCTTTGCGAATATCAGAACAGGGATAAAGGTAGCTTTCTGTCTTGTGCTTTTTGATCAGATCGAACAGGTCTGTAACTGTTCGTTTGCCTGTAAATACTTTGCGTTTGCGGATTGTAATATATTTCTGCAAATAATTTGCAGTCTGGTCGGAAATGCAGAAATATTTCATCTCGGCAGGCATTTCTACTTTGCTTTCGCTGCACAACTTGAACAAGTGGTCTACCGCGTTTTTACTGGTAAATATAATTGCTGTATGATCCAGTATGTTGATCTTTTGTTTTCTGAACTCTTTAATACCTACCGGCTCAACCTGAATAAAGGGACGAAAATCTATTTGTAAATTGAATTTGGAAGCCAACTCAGCATACGGATTCTTGTCTGACTCCGGCTTCGGCTGTGAAATCAAAATTCTCTTTATTGGCTTAAGGCGTTCGGGATGCAACACAATTGATGAAACTTTGCCCTCTGTCATATGTGAGATTTATGAAGGAATCAAAAATAGCTTCAGTACTAACAAAAGAGGCAATACCTCTGTAGTGCAAAGATAGGCAATTAAATACACAAAACGTTGTGTAGCGGATAAATACACAATCAGACTAATCAGTGCCGTAGTAGATATCCACCCCCAGAGTACGACACGGGACAGTACCTGCGGACTGATGTAGGACTCATAATAGTTGCTCATCTGATAAGCGACCGCCAATACAAACATTATAAGGATGAATATCTTGTAGAGGTGCAGTCCTATAGACAAGTGCTTTTCTGCCAGCAAACTATGATTGAAAATACTGGACAGCAACTTAATAACAGTGTACTTAAGCCACAGAAATAACATCAGCCATCCGCCAAGCGTCAAAAAATTACTGATAGGATTATCGCTGTTCAGTGGTAGGTTGATCAGACTTCCGGGATAATGAGCACTCAGTAAAAGCACATAAGTGGCTATCATTGTAAACAATATCCAGACGGTCAAGAAGGAACGAATATTGGTTTTCTCCTGAACATCGGTGTATCTAAAAAATTGTATCAATATCTGTAGACTTTCTGTAACAGACACGTAACGAGCATTCATCAATGAAAACACAGACAGTACAATGCCGCACATTAGTGCTGTGATCAGCAAGTAGTTGTTGCGATCGGCGGGTTTACGAGCCAACGCAGTGGTTGGCATCACGATGGCATTAGCCTTAGTGCTGTTGATTAGGGTATCGGCTGTGCCTGTTGTTGTTTGTCTGTCCGCAATACCTGTATTTGTGCGCTCCCCACCAATGAATACGCGAGGAGTGCCTTCGAGCCGCCCCACTGACAAGTAGGTCAGCAGTGGCATTTTGCTGCTTTTAGCGATACTGTCCAAATCCCAGACCAATGTTTGGGGTTCTTTGATATGATGGCTAAGGTTGTTGTCTATAAAAATCAGCGTCTCTTTTTCGATCGGCAGGATTAGTTTGGTGGCAGGTGTCCACTCGGTCGGGCGGATGACCATATGCAGATGCCGCGCACGCGGATGAATACCAGGCAGATAAGGAACGTACAGCTGCTCCTCATATTCGTAAATCATCCATTGATCGCTAATGTCTTCATAGACATAAAAGCCTGTGGCGGGCTGGCTGAAAGCGATAAAAGCAATCAGGTTGGCCCACAACAGGAGAATTGTACCGTAATAAAAGCCTTTACCCATCGGCCTTTTTGGCTTGCATCAGCTTTTTACTCCTTGATTTCTTCTGCCCAGTTAAAGCGGTCAGAAGCAGAAAATGCCCAAGGTGCAGCATTATTTTCAATATTGGCGAACATAGCGTTCCACGAAGCAGGAGTAGCAGACTCTTCCATAGCAATGTACTGACGTACTTGCACGATAATATCCAAAGGATTAATGTTAATCGGGCAGGCATCTACGCAGGCGTTGCAAGTAGTACACGCCATTACCTCTTCTTTGGTGATATAGTCACCATAAAGTGATTTGCCGTCGTCGTAGTCTTTGCCATATTTGGCAATAAGTTCGCCTTTTTCCTCGAGGCGATCGCGTGTATCCATCATGATTTTACGCGGGCTGAGCAACTTTCCTGTGATATTTGCAGGACAAACAGATGTACAACGACCACACTCGGTGCAGCTGTAAGCATCCATCAGGTTTTTCCAACTCAGATCTTCCACGTCTTTTGCCCCAAAGCGCGTGATTTCTTGTGATGCGGCCTCGCCGTTGCCATCATTGATACCAAGCATAGATTTTACTTCGGCAGTAACGACCGGCATATTTTCAAGTTTGCCCTTCGGCTCCAGACTGGAAAAGTAGGTATTAGGGAATGCCAGCGCAATATGCAAATGTTTGGAATAGGTAACATAAACAGCAAAAGACATGATACCTAAAATATGAATCCACCAAGCACCGCGCTCCAAGCCGATGAGCGTAGCAGTGTCTAAACCATTGAACAGCGGTATGAGTAGCCCACTTATCAGAAACTTGCCTACTTCGGGGTAATGTTCGCTTGCGTAGGCGCTGTCTTCGCGGGTTTGCAAGATACTGTCTGTGGCGTTCATGGTAAATAGGCAGAACATCAAAGCAATTTCAGCAATGAGAATGATATTGGCATCCATCCGTGGCCACTTGGTCATTTCGCGGCTCCAAAAACGAGGGATCAGTTTAGAGTTACGACGCACGAGGAACACGACGCAGGTAAGCACTACACCCAGCGCCAGCAGTTCAAAGAAATTAATCAATACGCCATAGAAATTGCCCAGATAAGGCGCAAACAGGCGGTGCGTACCGAATAATCCATCGAGTACTATCTCCAACACCTCAATATTGACAATCAGGAAGGCGGCATATATGATGAAGTGCATCAGCCCTACGAGAGGCTTGTCAAACATCTTCTTTTGCCCGAAAGCAATCAACAACATCGTTTTCAAGCGCTCGGAAGGTCGGTCGGTGCGGTCAAGCGATCTACCTAACCGAATATTGCCCGATATGCGCCGTACCCGTGCGCTTATTGCAAAGGCTGCAGCGACGAGCGCAGCCAGAAAAAGAAGTTGTTGCACTAATGAAATAAATAGTTCCATAGCTATTCGCAGATAGTCTTATTGCGTATTGGCAAATTTAACTTATTTTCCTATAAGCCCGACTTTCCCGCGTCGAATTCGTATTTTTGGTAAACAAACCTTTGGGGCGATACAGATGATAACCGTTCAGATTCCGGATTCGGCATGGGAAAAGGCACAAAAAGCCTTGCAGGAGGCGCAGGTAGCATACCAGCCGCTGCCAGCCCCCGAATGGCTGGGCGCACTGGATGAAGCCGCCTACGAACTTGTGCGCGGGTATTTGCTGCAATACTATCACCAAAAACTGGAGGAAGTCCAAAAGTCAATCGCAGCCTTTGAAAGCAAGTACCAAATGGATTTTAAACAGTTTTGTGCGCA
>NZ_JBRCHD010000052.1:0-31285 GCF_053489755.1 Rhodoflexus sp. | reverse complement strand
TCATCAGCCGCCAGACCATCAGCGGTCGTCAGTTCAATGAGCTAATAGATCTGCAACAGATGAGTACGGGCGTTTACCTGCTGCAAATCCGTCAGACAGACGGCAAAGTATGGACGGAGAAGTTGGTGAAAGAGTAAAGCTATACGCTGTCGGCGGTTGCAAGACCTCGACAGCGTATAATTTGGCTGCTAAGATCTTACAAATGTCGCTATTTGTAAAAAAGACCTGATAGCTCCTTGCGAAGCCATCAGGTCTTTTTTGTTAGACCTTTTGGTTGCTGATTATCAGTTATTTCCTGACTTTCGCGCTTTTTTGCGTACAATTTTGCAACTACAATAAAATCAATGAGTTTACATGTTTTGTAATGGTTTTTGGATGTTAATTTGGCATTTCAACACCCTTTTATGTTCATTAGGAAATTAAAAGCCACGGTAATGGCTAAATTCTGACTGATTTTGACAAATTATATTTTACAATAAATATCATAGTGGTTATTTCGTGAAAGAAGTCGGATTTAGAGAATGACAAATTTTTTCTTGTATATCTACTCAACCATTGTCGTAGCGCATTATGCCATCTTTCCCAACACATTCGTGTTGCAAACTGTCAATTATCTTAGCATATGGTTTCCAAAAATCGCTGTAAGTAATCCCTTTTTTGAGCCTTTCCGGTACTCTTTTCCATAACTCCATACAACTCGTTTCACTCCTGTCTCCTATGAAAAAAGCAACTATTTTGCGTGTTGTACGGCTTATGGCTGTCCATAACCATCGTTTATTCTTTTTTTTGAACAAAACTATATACTTCGTCGAGTTCTAAAGTATCGTTATCCGGAACGTCTTCTATAGAAGAATCTATGGTTTTGAATGATTCTTCTTCTGAGTGCTTAACTAACCAACGAGAAAGTGTTTGGCGACTTACTTTGAATATTCGTGAAATTCCGCGCATACTCGGTCTTTCAAAATAAGCATCTATTATTTCTTTTTTACGTTCATCGCTATACTTGGGTGTCAATTCAAGCGTTCCATAACGCCCACAATCCAAACAATGATATTTTTGTTTACCGATTTTAGTTTTTTTATTCTTACGAATGTTAATACTTTTACAATGATTACAAGAATGATGAGTGATTAGCATAACCAAAATTGAAAAAACAAGTATAACAAATCAGTTCATAAAATATCACTACCCTTACTTTTTTCCTCTCTTAATTCGTAAGCAACTAATTATCAAGTTATTCGCAAATAACTCGCGTTATATCAACTGGTTTGGCGACCGCCTGAAATAAGATACTGCTGTTTTTAGAACACCGGACGTACCGAAGGCACATGTTCGGTGTTTTTAATATCTACGCGCACCTGATTGATGCGAGTTTCCTGCGTGGAAAGGATCGTAAACACAAAGTAACTCGTCTCGATGACATCACCTTGCTTGGGGATATTTTCGGTGATAGAAATTAGGTAGCCGCCCAGCGTGTCGTAGTCGCCGACCGGCAGCCCCCAGTGCAGATGGTCGTTAATGTAGTCAATTTCTAATCGGGCACTAAGAATGTAGGTTGATTCATCAATTTTCTTGATGTCATCTTTCACCACGTCGAACTCGTCGTGGATCTCGCCGAAGATCTCTTCCACGATGTCCTCGATGCTTACTACACCTGCCGTACCACCAAATTCATCTACCACTACTGCAATACTTTTATGTTCGGCAATAAAATCCACGAGCAATTCATTGGCAGGCATTGTTTCAGGCACAAGCAGCGCATTGGAAAGGATTTCGTCAATACTTTGCGGCTTTTTGAAAAGTGCCATGGCATGGCAATAACCGATGATGTTGTCAATTGTTTCATCGTAGATAAAAACCTTGGAATGCCCACTGTCAATGAAAGCCTTTTTGAGCGCCTCTAATCCATCTTCTTTGTCTATGGCAACCATTTCAGCACGAGGACGCATACACTCGCGCACTTTGATGGTTTTGAACGAAAGCGCATTAGATAAAATCTTAGTATCTACGCTTGTATCTCTGTTTTTGCTTTTGTTCAGGTTGTCTATGTAGTGGTTCAGGTCGGTTAGTCCGAACGCGGGGTGGTCTTCGGAGTATTCCAATCGCAAAATGCGGGTAATGACCCATTTGCTAAGTGTAACCACTACACAAACAAAAGGATAGAGCAGCAGGTAGCAAACGTGGATAGGCAGTGCAAAAACCTGTAGCAACTTATCCGGGTTGAGCAGTGAAATGCTTTTGGGCATAAACTCTGCCACAGCCAGTACGAGCAGTGTAGATAAAAGCGATTGTACAGTGATAAAAGCAATTTCTGCCCCTGTGCCTCTCATTTGCAGCACCTCGCCAATGAAATACATTACCTGCGGATCTAAGAGTTGCGCCATATAGATACCGTAAATAACGAGCGTAACGGTATTTCCGATCAGCATGGCGGTGATAAAGAGCGAAGGACGATTGTAGTAGCGGGCGATAATACTTGCCCACAGTACTCCTTTATTTTTTTGCAGAGTAACGTGCAGTTTGTTGGCAGAAATAAATGCCAGTTCTACGCCTGAAAAAAAGGCTGATAAAGCGAGGGATAATATGACGATACTGACCGCCGAGTCCATTAGCTGCGTTGTCTAGGTTTGACTGGCTTCTTCTTACTTTTGCCTGAAGGATTTGCCGTCGCTTTTGTTTCTTCCTTTTCCTGCTGAGCCTCGCGGTTGCTGCGCAGTTTGAAATAGAACAGCAAGGCCGCAACTAACATAAAAATCCAGTAGCTTGCCATCGCACCGTGTAGGAATGATTGATGTACGCCAATGAGGAACAAGGCCACTGCTACCGAAAGGATGATGATCTGGTCTAATTTCATGCCTGCTATTATTTGGAGTTGATGGAAAACGTTCCTAACGGTCGTAAAATACGATAGCGACTGAAACTTTCGTCCGAGATAAGTCCCGTACCCTCTAACATTTCATCGGGAGTAACAATTTTAATAGGTTTATCGGTTCTGATTTCGCGCTTGGGCTGGTCCCAGTCTAACTGCGTTGTGTACAACTGCTGACGTAATTGGACGTTTTCTACAACAATGTTACCGAAAGCCCGATAGAGCTGAAGGTTTTTGTCAAAAGTCCCTGAATCGCCTTGTAGGGTACTGATCTTCGCACCGTATGCATCGTAGCGGCTGATCTTGATGCCGCGCGGATATTTTACATCGCCATTTTGAAAAATCAACTGCTCGGCAGCTTCTATCTTGAGTTGAATGACAGCATTTTCGCTGTAGAGTGTTTCTACACCCTGAAACTCTACCAGAGGGCCTGCATATTGTACTCTTTCTTTTTTCTTGCGCAGTTCCCGATTGTCGCAGGCGACTGACAGCAACGCCGCTACAGATAGTAAGACATATGCCTGCCAACTTTTGTATTTCACGTATGAGTGTTGTATTGAGTTGTTGATACAAAATTACGCATAAAATTGCGAGTAACTGTTGCAAACGGCTACAAATTGCGGAGAACTGCGAGCGAGTTCACCGTTCCGAAGTTCTCGTAGTGAAGGGCAAAGAATGCAATGAGCGCATCTAACAGTAGTGGTCTTTGGGCAGCTACAACAGGATCGGGAGTGCCATAGGGAAGTTGGAGTAGGCGGCTGTATGCTGCGCTGCTTTCTGCTGAATCGAAGGGGATGCGGGCATTTTGCAGTTGTTGGGCGAGTTCGTCGGGCGAATCTGCGCCAAAACCCAGCAGCGCCGCTAGCCGAACTAAGAAAATCAGGTGGAAAAGGTCTTCGCCGGCATCAAGGTTATCAAATGCAACTAAGCTATCAAACAGGAATCCAAAAAGTGCTTCGTCGTCTTTCTCCTCTTTGAGTGTTTTGCTGAGTATCTCAGCTAAAAAAAGTCCTACGGTAGTTTTAGTTATCGAAAACGGCAGGTGTCGGTAGGCATATGCCAGCCGCGCCTCGGCAATGCGTTGCAGCCCTGCTGCTGCCTTTTCATAGACGGTCATGTCTAAGAGTGTCAAGGGCTGATAGAGCGCTATTTTGCCGCTGCTTTTGGCGCTGCGCACTCCGTTGACGATGTAGGAGCGGAGTCCCATCGTTTCGGTGTAAATTTTGACAATCAGTGAAGTATCGCGATAGCGCAAAAAGTTGATAACGATACCTTTCGTTTTAACCAGCATAGGAAGCAGTGTGGCGGTTTATTTAGTAGCTGCCCAAATGACTTCTTCGTAGCAGCAGCCGCGCGGATTGAACTTGCGCCAGCCGAAAGTCATGCCTTCGTGTGGACGTACGGGCAGCGGGTCGCCTTCGGGCGCTTCGGCTTCGGAAGGCTCTAAGTAGCTCTGTCTGCCGAGTTCGTTCAGGTCGGGCTGTCCGGCATCTACCCAACAGGTAAACCAGAAGTCAGCAATCATTTTAATGGAAGCCCTCATGCGGCGTTCTACTTGTCCGGCAAGCATCTCATGGTAGGCAGCCGAAAATTCCTTAGAATAAACGCGAACGTTCAATCCATTGCGCGTTTCATAGCTGTATTTGCGGTCGTCGCCAAAGCGCAGGGTCAGTTCGCGCTCAAAGTTGAGCACACTGTCCAATGCAAAATGTGCTTCACCAACAGCCTGCCAAGCACGCATCAGCGGCTTAGGCTCGTAGGTAGCGCGTCCGATAAAGAAATCGTAGCTATCTGCAAAAAGTTCCGGCAGTCGCGATTCCCAGAAGCCGTGAATGCCGTTTTGCCCTGTTTTTTGTCCGTTGTAGTTTTCTGTGGTGTGCAGGGGAACGTTAGCATCGCCAATGTAATGCCCCAGATCGGCAGAAAGGCGCAGAATTTCGGGTGCGTCGCGTCTTTTGAAGGCTTCGGTGAGTTGATACTTCATTCGGTTAATTTGCCAAGGTACAATGCCGTAGGCGCGGAGCGTATCTTCGGTGTACATTGCAACGGCATCTTCCCATCGGCGGGGCATTTTGTAGAACGCGCTGTCGCCGTACACATCTAGATCAATATAATGCCGTTCGGCTTCGCCCACAACCGCATAGCGGCGCTTATCGGGGTTTACCGCCTTTTCGGTGATAAACCGGATGTGTTTTTTGTAAAAACCTATCATTTCGGGTGGCAGCAGGAATACCGCATAGCGATTGATGCGTTGGTGAGCATAAAAGCCCCACGATTGAGCGGTTTGCGGCAGCAGGCTGCACAATAAAAAAGCGCTTACGAGCAGTGTAAATTTTTTCATCTTGCCTGAATTTCTTTTCTTCACTACAAAAATACTTCAAAGAAGGGTTGCACGGTGTAAAAGAATGCCTAACTTTGCGCTCCCAATTTTGGGCGTAAGCTGTTCAAAACTATTTAACAACAATGTCTGGTATCATAGGAAAAAAGATCGGAATGACTAGCGTTGTAGGTGCCGATGGACAAATGGTCGCATGCACAGTCATACAGGCTGGTCCTTGCGTGGTAACGCAAGTGAAAACGAAGGAAACAGACGGCTACGATGCAGTTCAGTTGGGTTTTGGTGAGAAGAAAGAAAAAAACACCACCAAACCACTGTTGGGGCATTTCAAAAAAGCCAACACCACTCCTAAGCGCAAACTGGTGGAATTTCGCACGTTTGACACTCAGGTAAATCTGGGCGATACACTGGCTGTTGCTGATGTATTTGGCGAAGGCGATTTCGTGGACGTAGTAGGGACTTCTAAGGGTAAAGGTTTTCAAGGCGTAGTGAAGCGCCACAGGTTTAGCGGTGTAGGTGAAACCACGCACGGTCAGCACAACCGTCAGCGCCATCCCGGTTCTATTGGTGCTTGCTCTTTCCCTGCACGTGTATTCAAAGGTTTGCGCATGGCAGGTCGCACCGGCGGTCGTCGCGTAAAAGTGCAGAACCTGAAAGTTCTGAAAATTATGCCTGAGGCTAATTTGCTGGTCGTTTCCGGTTCTGTTCCGGGAGCAAAAAATTCGTTTGTAGTGATTGAGAAATAATAAAACGAACCTGTGAACATGGAACTGTCCGTAAAAAATATACAAGGAGGCGACACCGGCAGAAAAGTAACATTAGCCGAATCCGTATTTGGTATTGAGCCAAATAACCATGCCATTTACTTAGACGTAAAGCAGTACTTAGCTAACCGTCGTCAAGGAACACATAAGTCGAAAGAGCGCAACGAAGTAGCAGGCTCAACCAAGAAAATTGTCAAGCAAAAAGGTTCAGGCGGCGCACGCCACGGCAGTCGCAAAGCTCCTATCTTCGTGGGTGGCGGTCGTATTTTCGGTCCACGCGTACGCGATTATAGTTTCAAGTTGAATAAGAAACTCAAGCAACTGGCTCGTCGTTCAGCACTGACTTACAAAGCTCGGGGCAACGCAATCCACGTGCTGGAAAACCCTTCTTTTGCAGCTCCTAAAACTAAGGAGTATATCAAAATGATGAGCGCGCTTTCGCTGGCCGACAAGAAAACGCTAGTAGTTCTTCCTGAGCCAAACGCTAACTTCTATCTGTCTTCCAGAAACTTGCAGAACACCAAAGTAGTACAGGCAAGCAGCCTGAATACCTACGATGTGATGAACTGCGACCAACTCGTTTTGTGCGAGGGTGCCGTAGCAATGATCAACGAATCACTCGGCAAATAAGTTGTTTGTTTTATCAACGCTAAAACGAAAAAAAATGGACGTTTTGATTAAACCCTTAATCACCGAGAAAATTTCGCTGCAAAACGAAAAAGGTGTATTTGGTTTTCAGGTAGCATTGAAAGCCAATAAAATTGAGATCAAAAAGGCAGTAGAAGAGATGTACGGCGTAAATGTAGCAGACGTGCGTACAATTATTGTCGCAGGCAAAAATAAATCACGCTTTACCAAGCGCGGTTTTGTTTCAGGCCGCACGCCTAAGTACAAAAAAGCCATTGTGCAACTTGCTGAAGGGGAAATGATAGATTTCTTCAGTGAAGAATAACAATTGTAATTTTCTTGAGTGCAAGCAGGCTGCCCGCAAAGGCAGCCTGTTTTTTTATAGCCCAATCTTGCATTATTTGCTAAGTAAGCAGCCATAAAGTAGCTACATTTGTCCTAAATACCCCCTTAAAAATACATGTTAAAACAATTTGAAGCACTCTGTGTTGCATTTAGCGATCTGGCGTGGGGCTATCATCTGGTGGCGCTGCTCGTTGGCGGAGGTGTCTTCTTTGCCGTTTACTCGGGTTTCAAACCCTACCTCTATCTGGGACATGCAATCAATGTGCTGCGCGGCAAATACGACGACAAGAATTCGCCCGGCGATATTAGCCACTTTGCTGCACTTTCCAGTGCCATTGCTGCAACTGTGGGTATGGGTAATATCAGTGGGGTGGCTGTTGCTATTGCTACGGGCGGCCCGGGAGCGCTTTTCTGGATGTGGGTAAGTGCATTTTTTGGTATGGCAATCAAATTTTTTGATTGTACGCTGGCGATTATGTATCGCAGCAAGGACAGCGAAGGCAACTTGCAAGGCGGACCGATGTATATTATTACCGAAGGACTGGGGCAGAGCTGGAAACCACTGGCTGTGTTCTTTGCCTCGGCAGGTATGATCGGTATGTTTCCTGTCTTTCAGGCAAATCAACTCACGCAGATCATCCGCGAGGTGCTGCTGCTGCCCAACGGCTGGGCTTCGGCAGACCCATTTACCACCAATCTAATTACGGGTATTGTAATTACAACCCTAGTTTCCTTTGTCATCTTCGGAGGCTTACAGCGCATTGCCGATGCAGCTTCCAAGCTCGTCCCGACGATGGTTGTGCTGTACGTCGCCTCGGTATTGTTCGTTATTCTCAGTCATATCGAAAAAGTACCTGCCTCTTTTGCTCTGATTTTCAGGGATGCCTTTTCGGGCGAGGCAGTTATGGGCGGTGCGCTGGGCGCACTCATCCTCACAGGGGTAAAGCGGGCGGCATTTTCCAACGAAGCGGGTATCGGTACAGCGCCACTGGCACATGGCGCTGCCAAGACCACAGAGCCGGTGCGCGAGGGACTGGTTGCCATGTTCGGGCCTGCAATTGATACGCTGCTCATCTGCACGATGACAGCACTGGCTATCATCGTAACCGGTGTTTGGCAAAACCCTAACAGCAACGGAGTTGCGATGACACTTGAGGCCTTTCAGGCGGCTATGCCGAGTATTGGGCAGTACGTGCTTATCGCCTGCGCTGCCATCTTTGCGCTGACAACACTATTTACCTACTCTTATTTTGGCAGCAAGTGCTTTGCCTATCTGTTTGGAGCAAAGCGACAACACTGGTACAACTATATTTACGTGGGCAGTGTTATAATGGGAGCAGTGGCTTCACTGACGGCAATCATAGGGCTGATTGATGGCGCATATGCATTAATGGCGCTGCCTAATATGTTTGCTGCGCTACTGTTAGCACCCAAAGTAAAGGCAGCAATGAATGACTACTTCCAAAGGGTGAGTAAGTAAAAAATGACTAATCACTACGATTATATTATTGCAGGAGGTGGACTGGCGGGCTTGAGCCTCGCCTATGCTATCGCCCAATCCCGTGATTTACAGGATAAAAGGGTACTTATTATAGACCGCGAAGCAAAGAAGAGCAACGATCGCACATGGAGTTTTTGGACTTGTGAGCCTACCTTGTTCGATCATATTGCAATCCGCGTCTGGAAAAAAATTGATTTCATTTCCAATACACTTAACAGGCGCTTCGAACTGACTAAATATCGCTATGCAACTATTCGCGGCATAGATTTTTACAACGAAGTAGGCAAAAGATTACAACAATCGGCTAATATTTCCTTTATATTTGGCCAAATTACAGAGGTCGGTCAGGAAGGCGAATGCGCCTATGTGCAAGTGAACGGACAGCGCTATACTGCCGATTACCTGTTCGATTCCCTTTTCAGGGCAGACTTATTTGATCCCTACCACACTGATTATCACTATATTCAGCAGCATTTTAAGGGCTATGTCGTCCGAACGCCGCAACCTTTTTTCGATGACAGCGCTATTACTATGTTTGACTTCCGCACCGAGCAAAAAGACGGTGTGTATTTCTTTTACATATTACCCTATGCTCAAGATCGGGCATTGGTAGAATATACAGGCTTTTCGCGCGATATACTGCCCGAAGCGGAGTATGACCGCGAATTGCAAAACTATATCCAAAACCAATTGCAACTATCCGACTATGAGATAGAAGAAACAGAGTTTGCCGTTATCCCGATGACTGATTTTCGCTTTGAAAACCGCAAGGGACGCATAATGCGCATAGGCGTACAGGGGGGGATGTCTAAACCTTCCACGGGGTATGCTTTCATACGCATCCAGCGGCAGGTGCAGCAGATTGTTGAAAGTCTGCAACAGACAGGCAGTCCGTTATACCGCGACAAGAGCCGCCCGCGCTTCAGGATTTACGATGCCATGCTACTCAATATCATACACCGCGAGGGCTGGAAAATAGCCGAAATTTTTTCGGAAATGTTCAGAAACAATCCAATTGAGCGTAATCTGCGCTTCTTAGACGAGCAGACGCACTTGGGTGAGGATTTACTAATTATGGCTTCTGTTCCGCCGCTGCCTTTTTTGCAGTCTATCCGCAATTTGTTTTTCAGCAGCCGACCGATCAAAAAGGTTAAAAAGTATAAAAGTTAAAAGGTAGTTCTACGTCTTCAGCGAACTCTTGTCCGCTTTCGAGCATATCAAAGTCATTGTTCTGATAGTACCAGTTGATCGTTACCTTGCCTTTTTTGCTGCGCTGATAATCCTCTAACATGTCGAATATTTCCAGAAAGCGGCGCGAACTGCTCGTATTGAAGTAAATCATTTTGAAATTAAAGACGATTTCCCTGCCTGGGGTTGCCAGATAGTCGCGTAGCCACTTAATGATGGGCTGAAAGAATTCAATGGTATATTCGTGATAAGATTCACCGGCAATCTCAAGTACGCCCGAATGCGCATCAAAATTTACGCTAGGGATGTAATTTGAACCGGTAATCGAAAAATTCTCCATCTATTGAGCCGAATTTTCTTGATGAATAAAGACTGTCAGAATGAAAAAGCTGAATGCTTCATCTACGTGTATGAAGTTGTATTGTAACGGATTTTTTGCCTTGCGGACTATGCCCACCAAACCTTTACTATCTTGGTCTTCAGGCGTGCGGAGTTGCTGACGGAAATAGCCACGCAGTTGGTCTTCGTCTAAGCGGTTGATATAGTCTAATTTCTGTTTGAGTTTTGGCACATCGTCATTGCCGACCATGTTGCCCGAACTGACAGTAAAGCCGTTTTTATCGGGATTAGTAGCGATTACTACGATGCCCTTGCCTACCATCTTTTTATCAGATTCCGAGTAGTCTTTTTCTGCGGAGTACAAATTGATATTTTGTACCAACTCTACCATCACGCTGAATATGCGCCTGCGTAATACATCGCTATCTGCATGCTGTTTCACATTCCTGCCCATCATCATAAGTACATCAGTCGTCATCATACCCTGAAAAGCCAGCAGAATATGATGTTCTTCTACCAACTTGTAGAAGTCATAGGGAGTGTCGTTATGTGTTGTAGTGCTCATCGAAGCAAATATAATTGTTTCAGGCAAAATCAAAAATTTTAAAGGCAGGGCATAAAAAAAAGCTGTCCAAAAAGTAACACGGACTTTAGTCTGCGATTGGTTAATCATTTGATAATCGAATAGCTACAGACTAAAGCCTGCGCTACATTCAGCCTTTTTAGACAGCCTCAAAGATTATTGCCAACTGGTGTGTGTGCGTATATTGGCTTTTAGGCTGTTGAGCATAGAATACAAGCCAAAGTAGGTGCGGTTCAGATATAGTGCATCCTTAGAGCCGCGTGGTTTTTTGGATTTTTTCAATTCGTCCATTTTAGAGAGGCGTTCGCCGAACTGATAGAGTTGGGCAAAGTAGCTTTCGTCGCCAAAATCGAAGGTTTCCTCGCGGAAAGGACGCACGGTCAGGTAAACCATCTCGCGGAAAGTTTCTCTGAACAGTTGCTTGATGGCCGGAGAATCGTCCTCATAGATGAATCCCAAGTCGTAGAAAGCCTGCTCTAATCCCTGCGGATCGTCAAAAATGCGTGGGTTGATTACGCGGAAATGGGTTTTGTAATAGTCTGGCGGAATGATTTTGACGCAACCAAAGTCTATGATTCCCAGCGTACCATCGGTGCGCATCAGGAAGTTGCCCGGGTGCGGATCTGCATGTACCAAAAGCATTTGGTGCATTTGATAGTCGTAAAAGTCCCAGAGAGCTTGCCCGATTTGGTTGCGAACTTCCTGCGAGGGATTGTCTTTCAGGAAGTCATTTAAATGCTTACCTGCTACCCAGTCCATCGTCAGGATACGCTTAGAGGTGTATTCAGGGTAGTATTTAGGGAATGTTATATTAGGAATGTGCGCACAAGACTGCGCGATGCGCTCGGCATGGCGCATTTCCAGTTCATAGTCGGTTTCTGCTATGAGCATGTTTTGCACTTCTCCCATGTAGAGGTCTAAATCGCGCTCGTTCAGCCCCAAAATTTGCACAGCAAAGGGGCGCACCATTTTCAGATCTGATGCGATGCTGTCTGCTACACCCGGATACTGGATTTTGACAGCAAAAGTCTGATCTCCCTTAGTGGCTTTGTGTACCTGACCGATTGAAGCTGCATTGATAGCATCTTTGGTGAAGCTGTCAAATATTTCGGTAGGGGCTTTCCCAAAAAACTGCTGGAATGTTTTCACCACGAGCGGGTAGGAGAGAGGCGGGGCAGAGTATTGTGCCATGACGAACTTCTCCTGATAGGCAGTGGGGAGCATGTTTTTGTCCATGCTCATCATTTGGGCAACTTTCAGGGCGCTGCCCTTGAGTTCGCTGAGGGTTTCGTAAATGTCCTCCGCATTGTCGCGATGCAATTCTTCGCGGCTGACATTGTTATCTACCAATCGCTTGGCATAGTGCTTGATGTAATTGCCGCTCAATTTAACACCCGTCTTGACAAACTTGACGGCTCGCTCGGTCTTGGTGGTGGGTATATTGTCCTGAATTTTTGGCTTCTCTTCTGCCATGGTTTTGGTGGATTTTTTATGGTTTTTCACATCCTAAAGAGTGTGTTACACTTTGCATGAGGCCGTCCAAAAAGCAACACAGACTTTAGTCTACAATTTTTTTAATCAGTTGATAATCAAAGAGATATAGACTGAAGTCTGTGCTACATTCATTCTTTTTGGAAAGCCTCGTTGGTCATCGTGCGAAAACAAACTTGGCAAAATCGAAGGCTGAATCTGCGATATTTTTACCTAAGAGGTCGAAAGACAGATTCACAGCCTTTTCAATGGCAGCATCTGTTTGCTCAAATTTGGTGCTGCTGTCTTTGATCCAATAGCGGATCACAAACTCCATTTGCCACCAAAGAAAGCCTGCATAGCGATCGGTGAGGAATGCACGGTCGGTAATTTCACCGGTGTAGATGCCATCGTTTATGATTCCCTTAACAAAGTTGTCAAAGGATTTTTCCAGCTTAACGAACAGGTTAGGTTCGCCGCAAAAACGGCGCTCTATACTGCCGCGCTGGTCGTAAGTCATTTTGGCAAAACTGCGGACGTTTTTCAGCGTTTCGATGTAGCCGTAGTACATGGCAAGCATTTTTTCGCGAGCGCTGTATTGGTCGAAAACGCTGTCGCTGCGCAACTTGTTCACCGTATCATTGAAAGCATCATCCCAAACCGCTTCTTCCAAAGCAGCAAAAGAAGGATAGTATTCGTAAAAGGTTTTTTCATCCATGTTTAGCTCTTGCATAAAAGAGAAAATGGATGCAGGGCGTTTGCCATTGTTGAGTACGTAGCGAATGTATGCTTGCTTGATTTGTTCCATGTATAATAAAGCTCAAGTTAAGTTTTGCGCCTGCAGCGGTCGTAGTCAGTATGTGCGACATGATTTATCTCAAAAAAAACAATAGCTGACTGCAAAGAACGCAGGGGTTTGATTCCATGTATTTTAACTGATTGCAAGGCTAAAAGGTTCTTAAAAGACATGAAAAAAGCCGCCTTAGATTGAGGCGGCATCGTTTATGTGCATTTACTGTTGGTTTATTTTTCTATTGCTGGTCGTTAGATTCGCCTTGCTTCACGTCGTCGTTGTTGATGGATTTTTTGCGACGTGGGCGTTGTTGCTCGCCAAAGCCCATTTTGCCGAAATTGTAGTTGAAGGTAACGCGAACTGCACGGTTATATACGTTGCGCAGAATATCTTGCTGGAAGGCTTCTGAACTGAACTGCGAAGCAATGCGCAGCGCCGGACGGAAGATATTATCTGCACCAAACGTAATGCCGCCTTTCTTATTGAGGATTTCCTTTTTCACACCAAAAGAGTAGAAACTGAACACGCCTTGCGAACCTTGCAATTGAATAGTTGGCGAGTTGATAAAGCCAAAACCTTGTGCGCTCCAGCCTTTGCCAAATGCGTATTGGGTATTGAAGTTGGCGTTGTACTGCCAGCCGCTGTTAGCTGCTCCCAGTGCAGGGCTTTTAAACGATACATACAATGCGTTCACTGTACCGCTCACGCGCCATGCCTTAGTTACCTGTACCGAGCCGAATGCGCTCACACCGAAGACCTGATTTTGCGCTACGTTGTCAAAAGTAGCGCTGGATACGCCCGATTCGTCAACAGAAATAACCGTGCTGATGGCATTGCCCGTTTGCCTCCAGAAGCCGCTAATGGTGAAAGAACTGCGGTTAACAAAAGCACTGTAGCTGATTTCAGTATTGTTGGTGAGTTCGGGTAGTAATTCCGGATTGCCGAAGCGGATGTTGTTAGGGTCAGATAGATTAATAAAGGGATTGAGTACAGAAATACCCGGACGCTGGATACGGCGGTTGTAAGCAGCCTTGATCGTGCTGCCTTTTTTCAGTGTCTGAGAAAGTGCAATGTTGGGAATTACGTTGCCGAAGTTCTGAGTGAAGCGGTTGTTGCTGAGAGGCAGCACACCCAAAATATCGGTATATTCATAGCGCACACCTGCTTTGATACCAAATTTGGACTTGGTTGTATAACCATAGCTGGCATAAACAGCAATCACGTTTTGGTCGTAGTCTAAGGCGTTGTTGCGCAGCGGATCAATGATGAAGCGGTTCTGCTCGAAGTTGAAAGTAGAAAAGTCGTTGCTGCTGGTTACTTTGCGCAGAATAGATTTTGTTCCTGTTTCAAACACTTGTCTTTCTGCTACCGGATGGGTATAGTCTAACTGGAAGGTTACTTCGCGGTTGGTGCTGAGGTTATCGTTGCGCTCGCGGTAGTCAACTTGTCGCAGCGAATTGAACTGATCCAGACGATAGCGGTCAATACCTTCGTTGAAAGCGTAAAGTCCAAGGATGGCAAGTTCCTGTTGCGGTTTGTCGAAAGTGCGGGTATAGTCTATGTTAAAGGTGTAGTTGTTGCGTATATCGGCAGAGTTAATATCGCGGGAAAACTCGCGCAGCACGACGCTGTTTTGTCCGAAGGTAGTCGCCTGTTCCTGATCTTCCCAGAAGCCGCGCTTACCGAAACGCACCCCTGCAGCCAGGTTGCTTTTAGGGCTGAATTCGTAGTCGGCATTGAGTTGCATACGTCCGAAGATACGGTAGCTGAAACCGTCGTCGTTGCGATTGATGAAGCTGGTATTACCGTTTGCTAAGAAATTGGTGCGGTTGTTGAAACCGTCGTTCCATACATACACGCCTCGGCCACCGCCATTGAGCGAAAGTCCGAGTTTGCCTGTGCGGAAGTTCAAGCCGCCGTCTAAGTTGCTGCTGCGCGTACCTGCGGAAACATTAATGTTGCCGCTCATGCCCTGAATGGTGTTTTTCTTGGTGATAATGTTGATGATGCCCGAAGTTCCTTCTGCATCGTAGCGTGCAGAGGGGCTGGTAATTACTTCTACGCTTTTGATCATTTCGGCGGGAATTTGGCGCAGTGCATCGGCTACTGTTGCCGCCATGATGGTGCTGGGCTTGTTATTGATCAGTACCTGTACGTTGCTGCTGCCGCGTAACTGTACGTTGCCGTCCAGATCTACAGAAAGCAAAGGCACCTTGCGCAAAACCTCGCTGGCATCGCTGCCGGCATTGGTTACGTCTTTCTCAGCATTGTAAGTGATGCGGTCAATCTTATCTTCGATCAGATCTTTTTGATCTACAATTTCTACTTCGTTCAGCAATTTCACGTCGGCAGGCAGTGCCACATTACCCAAATTAACAGTTGCGCGGTCGCTTGGCATTACTACGTTACTTAGTGTAATGGTTTGATAGCCAACAAAGCTGACAGCAATTTTGTACGTTCCTACAGCTACTTTGTTAATGGTGAATTGTCCTTTGTCGTTTGTAATTGTTCCGTCGATAGGCTTTCCTGTGTTATTGTCTAAAAGTGCAACTGTTGCAAATTCTATGGGCTGTTTATTGGTAGAATCTAATACTGCTCCGGTGATTTTTCCATTGCCTCTTTGCGGCGCTTGAGCGGCTGCTTTTTCTGCCGCTTCTATCCACTGTTGTATCTGCTGGATCTGTTCAGGAGTGGGGCGCGTGCCTTGCGAAAACCACTGTCTGATCTGTTCTTGTTGTTGCGGCGGAAGCAACTGTATTTTTTCACGCCATTGTGCGCCTTGCCCTTGTTGCGTAGGTGCTTGGGCACATAAAAATTGAGAAAAAAGCAATAGACTGCCGAAGGTGAGTAAAAATGAACGATACATGGATGGTGAGACGATTTTACTTCTGGTAAATAAGTGTTGTAACAACCATCTAATAGAGTACCACAACTAACAAATAGCTGTTAATCAACAAATTAAATAACTAAAAACACTATAAGAAAGTTTGAAAGTGTTCGAAAGCGGACATCATCGGTACAAAAACGGACAGCGCACGTGTATCGTTCTCGAATAGGATTTTCTTAGGAAAAAATAGCATATATCAGCTCGTTGTTTAAAAACAGAATTAACAATGTACAAGTGTAAAAAAAATCCAAAATAGACAAAAATACTACTAAAACTCACACCAAGCGCATGTGTGTATTTTAATCGGATAAAAGACACAGTTGATAGGTCTTTTTCAGCCAATTGGTCGAATTTAACCAATGAGGATTCGATTATTTTCTATATTAGCTCTACCTTTGTTTGATCAAACAAGGAATAAAACGGTCTATATAACTTACCCGTCCAAAATAATGTGGTCTCTTGATATTTTCTGTATCATTTGTATCATTCTTTGATTCGCATTAAGCAAGTTTATCATATTATGATTAGAATTTCTACCCGCTATTTATTGGTTATTCTTGTGTTTTTGCTGGGGAGTTTTGCCCCTGCATGGTCGCAAACAGCTGATTTTCGAGTAGGGACAGCGGGAGAGCCTCTGACGGGCGGCTGCGGCATAGCTACTTATAAGTTTTTTGACCAAAGCTCGGGTTTGCCTGCCGACCTAACTACGATTCGCTACAACTGGGATTTTGGCACAGGCAGCCCTGTGGTAGGTATTCCCAATGACCCAAGCATTACCGAACCGGAGCGCGCCTACGGCGCACCCGGGCGTTACATTGTCAGGCTACGGATTACCAATGCCGCCGGTACGGTAACTATCAGCGAACGGACGCGCGAAGTGATTGTATATGACAAAGCGATGCCCAATTTTACAGCGCCTTCTGGCATTGGTTGCACGCCTTACACGGTTACTTTCAGCGATGTAACCGTAGCGGGAACAGTAGCTACAGGCGGCTTAGTTGGCGATATTGTCCGCTGGACGTGGAATTTTGGCGACGGTACGACGATTACAGGCACAGACCCATCATTTCGCAATCCTACACATACCTATAATTTCCCCGGCGACTATCAGGTAACGCTAACGGTGGAAACTTTTGCCGGCGGGCGCGAAACCTGCCAAGCATCGCTCATTCGTCCGAATGCAGTCCGTGTGCGCTGGTCGCCGCAGGCTGCTTTTCGTTTGCAGAACGGGCCGGCTTGTTCGCCGCCGTTTTTGGCACGTTTTGAAAACCTTTCTACAGTGCGCACCAGCCCTCCGCCTGCAGGCGTGATTACCAGCTACTTATGGGAATTTTTTGATCAGGATGGCAACCCTGCGGGTACGAGTACCGATGTAAATCCTACATTCACTTACAACACCTTTGGCACATATCGCGTGCGCCTGACGGCTACCACTGCCGATGGTTGCTCCTCGGTGCGCGATGTACCCGATGCAATCATCATTCGCAATAACACGGCGGCCTTTGATATTCCGCCCATTTTTTGCGCCAATGGCTCGCAGCAATTTTTTGACCGTTCATCGGCGGGGGCTGTAGGCTGGTCGTGGGACTTTGGCGACGGTACGACTTCCACAGCGCAAAATCCGAATAAAACGTATGCCGCGCCGGGCGTTTATCCCGTAACGCTGACCACTTCGTTTATAGATGGCTGTACCGCAACTGTTACGCAGAACGTTACGGTTCGTCCGTTGCCCAATGCTAATTTTACGGTAGATCCGCCCGATAACCTCTGTAATACAGGGCCGCGTCAGTTAATTCCAGCGATAAACGACCCTACTAATTATGCTTACGAGTGGCGTGTTACCGACCCTGCTTTTGCTTTTGGCGAGGCAATTTATACCACGCCAACCCCTACGCATAATTTTACTGCTTTCCGCACCTATCCGATTCGCCTAACAATTACCGACCGCACGACAGGTTGTTCTAATACGCTGACGCGCAATTTGGTTTTGGCAGAAGCAGTTCCACGTTTGGAATTCATCGGAGCGCAGCCTACTACGACTTGTGCGCCTGTAACTTTCAACTTTACGGCACGCAATAGTATTTCGGTAGAAGGCATCATTCGCTATACCTTCAATTTTGGCGATGGTTCGCCTGCTGTGGTCATAGAACCTCCATTTACGCCTACCGGATTTCCTGACGTGTCGCACACTTATACAACGCCCGGCGTTTACACGCCAAGCGTAACCATTGAGACAGCCAGCGGCTGTACGCGCATTGGGAATTTCAACCAGCAAATCAAAGTTGGCACGCCGCCGCCTAACACTATTACGCTGACACCTAACCGCAACGGCTGTGCCACTATTGGTGGGGTTGGCATCACCTTTACGCCCAATATCCCGCCGGGTGTTTGTGCTGACAGCGTAGTGTATGACTTTGGCGATGGTTCTGCAGCGCGTGGCGTGGGTAGTGTCGGACCTATTACACATGAGTTCCGCACCATTGGCGCAATTACCGTAAACGCGATTTTTTATTGCAACGGCTGCCCTACAGTTGCGCCTGTAACTACAACGGTAAACATAGACGGGCCGATCGCCTTATTTAATGTTGTTGGCGGAGGAGTAGCTTGCGCTTCGGGTAGCACATTCAATTTTCAAAATACAAGCGTGGATGCCGCTGCACCTGCCACAACTACTTATGAGTGGGATTTTGGCGACGGCTCGGCTATACAAGTGATACCAAGAGGTTCGCCTGTGAGTTATACCTATGCCTCACCTGGTGTTTACACCGTTCGCCTGCGCGCCATTGGCAGCAACGGCTGCGTGAATGAAAGAACAGCTACGGTAAATATCTCCGTTTCTGCGCCTTCATTTACCGTAACGCCGAATCCTTCGGGACCGATTTGCAGCAATACGCCTGTGGTATTCACAAGCACCTCCACTACCACAGGCACAATTACGCGTTATCGCTGGGATTTTGGCGATGGTACGATTACAACTATTGACGGCCCGGCGGGCGCTTCGGTTACACATACATATGCCCCGCGCGCGACGCCTTACTCAGCTACGCTGACCATTACCGAATCTAACGGTTGCGCCGAGTCGGTAAGCGCGCCTGTCAATATCACGATTCAGGGAGCAAAAGCAGACTTTACCGCACCTGCGGTGGTTTGCGTAGGCGTTCCGGTCAATTTTACAGATGCTTCTACCGTGTTTCCTAATACCAATGCCATTACTTCATGGAACTGGTTTTTTCAGGATGGCGTTGCCAATCCGTTCCAAAATCAATCGGTACAAAATCCGACCTATACCTTCCTGCGTCCAGGTACATGGAACGTAACGCTGACGGTTGGCGATGACAACAGCATTGGTCCTTGTACTTCTACCGTTACGCGTCAGATAACGGTGTTGCCGCGCCCTGTAGGTGGATTCAACGTATCGGCTACTACTTTCTGTGCGGGCAGCAACATGACCATCACCAGCGATGCGGCAGATATTCCGGGCGGTACGGGCCTAACTTACGCGTGGGATTTCGGCACGGCTCCGGCTAATTACACCGCCGATTTGAGCAACCCTGCCAATCCGGTGATTCGCTATAACAACGCTGGCAGCTATACCATTACGCAAACGGTTACATCGGGCAATACTTGTTCGGCAACATTCAGCCGCGTGATTAATGTGATTGCGCCTAACGCGACTATTTCAGCGCAAGCCGCCACAGGCCCTCCTGTTTTTGCGCCTGCCCAATTGCAAATATCTTGTCCGCCAGAGGCGGTGCGTTTCCGCGCTATTCCATTCCCTGATGCTGATATTGAAGAGTATTTCTGGGAATTTGGCGACGGCAACGTTTCATTCAATCAGAACCCTGAAAATACTTACATCAATCCGGGCGTATATACTGTTCGCCTGACGATGCGCAGCCGTGCAGGTTGCTCAATTGTGCGCGAGCTGACGAATTTTGTTCGCGTAGATGGCCCGCGCGGGCAGTTCATCTTTACGCCTACTAATGTCTGCGCCGGCGACATAGTTACCTTTACAGCTACAGGCTTAGAGAACGTGGCTTTTATACAGTGGGATTTTGGCGATGGTACGCCTACCACCGCTCCTGTAGCTTTTAATGCGGCTGCCTATGCGGCAGCAGGTAATCAGTTGCAAATTACGCATGCTTATCTGCGTCCGGGTTCGTTTCAGCCGGTACTGATTTTGCAAGATGCAAACGCACCGGCCTGTCGCATCTTTATTCGTCCTGATGGTGGCGTACCTGTACGTGTGAGCGGCAAGCCGAAAGCAGCCTTTAGCTGGCCAAACAACAGCGGCAATATTTGCGAAAACAGCAGTTTTGTTGTCGTTGATGAAAGTACTTCTGATGTTGATACGCCGCCTACGCTTTCTCCACAGATTACGCGCTGGCAATGGGATGTGTTTGATGTAAACCCTGCGAGCAATCCGGCAGCGACGCCTATTCGCACGCAGGTAATCACCTCTGCGCCGGGCAACTATAACTTTGCCAATAACCTGCCGGCAGGCGACTATTGGATCCGCCTGCGCGTCCGTACCGCATTTGGTTGCGAAGATGAGGAAGTGAAGCAAATTACGCTGGTTGCGCCTGTTATTTTTGCAGATTTTGAGAACGATTCGTACATATGTGCAGGCAGCCCTGCTAATTTTAACGCGGGTAATTCTTCTGATCCTGCTACACGCTGTTTTTCCCCTGGCGGCGTTCCGTTAGACCCTCAGCCTGCCAATTGTACCGCGCCTAACGTGTTGCGTCCGCCTTTCTCTTGGAGTTTCAGCGGCGGCGCGCCCTTAGGATTGTTATATGAATGGGAGTTCTCTGTTGGCGCTACCGTTTTGGGAACAGCCACCGGGCAGCGTCCTACTTTTACTTTCCCGGTGAACGCTTCTAACCCCAGTCAGCCGTATGACGTAACGGTTCGTTTGACGGTTCGCGATGCGCTGTTGTGCGCTTCGGGCGTAACCAAAACCGCTGTTATTACGGTTAATCCGCTGCCGCGTGCGGCTTTAAATCCTTCTGACGCTACCATTTGTCATAACGGAGGCATCAATACGGCATCTTTTACGGCACAAGCAGACCCTGCCATTCCGGGTACGGTACAATACCGCTGGCAGGTGGACTCTGGCGCCGGCTTTGGTGATTTGACAGACGGCGGGGCGTACAGCGGGGTAAATACCCAAACGCTGACGCTGACCAACGTTCCCGAGTTTATGAACGGCTGGCGATTCCGTGTGCGTATCCAAAATACAAATAACATTCAATGCGAGGCTTTCAGCGCGCCCGCTACCTTGACGGTAATTCCTACGCCGACAGCGGCTACGGTTGTTTCACCGATTAATCTTTGCGATGCAAATACAGTAACGCTGACAGGCAACGCGCCGGCTGCGGGACGCGGCACAGGTCGCTGGGTACAACTGAGCGGCCCAACTGTAATCAACTTTGGCGCGCAAATCAGCAACCCTACAGCCGCTATTCCTGTAAGCAACGGAGTTTATACCTTCCGTTGGGAGATTACCACATCAGCCAATGGGATAGACTGCATATCGCAGTCGCCCATATTGACGGTCAATAGCGGACGCTCGGCTGATGCAGGTCTCGACCAGTCGGTTTGTCAGTTTATCAGCGGTACGGCTACGCCGATTACCGTAACGCTGGCTGCTAACAATCCTGCGTTGGGCGGCGGCGGAACGGGTGAATGGACGGTCATTAATCGCCCTGTGGGTTCGCCTTTGCCAACTTTTGCGCCTAATGCCAACGCGCACAACGCCACAGTATCAGGATTTCAGCCCGGTACCTATACCTTGCGCTGGAGCATTACAGGCGCGCCCGGCTGCGGCGATACGCAAGACGACATGGTCATTACCGTGAACCCGTTGCCTATTATAGCTAATCCAACCAACCTGACTGCCTGTGCGAACAGCACGGTCAATCTGTCTGCGCTGGTAGATCCAAGCCTGAATATCCAGTGGGAAATTGCCACGCCATCCGATCCGACTAATTTCAACCCCGTATTGAACGGCACATTCTTTGGCGCAACTTTCAGCGGAGCAACGACCAATACGCTTACCATTGCCAACGTACCCGCAGCATTGAACGGCTCGCTTTTCCGTATTCGGGGTACGAACGCAACGACAGGCTGCTTCAATTACTCAACGGCAGCCATGCTTACCGTAGCCGATGAGCAAAACAACGAGGTTACAGATGCCAGCATTTGTGCCAATGAGTCTTCGGTGAATATCATTGTGCGCAATGCAAAAGCCAACCATACCTATCGCTTGTTTCGTGGAGGCGCAACTTTCGGCACGATTACGCCTGCGGCTAACGGCGATATTACATTTACGCTGACAGGCGCAAACGTGCCAACGGCATCCACTACTTACAGCGTAGAAGTTACCGCCCCCGTAACTGGCGCGGGCAGCTGCGTGGTTACGCTGCCAGATGAAGCCGTCATTACCGTTACGCCAATCAATCAGGCGATTGCCGATGCTGATTTTGATGTGTGCGATGTTACGACCGTTACCCTTCACGCCAATATCCCGATTATTACCGGTTCGGGGATGTGGTCGCAGATAAGCGGTCCGCCTGTTGCGCCCGCCGACCGCATTGTTGGCGGCCCTGACAATAATGAATTGACGCTGAACAATCTGCAAGCCGGTCGCTACACCTTCCGCTGGCGGATTACCAACAGCGCTTGCCCCGACTCAGAAGACGATGTAACGTTTACCATTACCAACCGCGCCAATGCGGGCGCTGACCAACAATTCTGTTTGCCGATCACAAGTACAACACTTGTAGGCAATTTGCCTTACACAGGAACAGCTGTTTGGTCGTTTGTTTCAGGACCGAGTGGAGTAGTACCAACGCTGACTGCTATACCACTGACTACCGACGAGACCAATGCGGGAGTGTCAAGCCCTTACAGCGCTACTGTTACAGGCATGACCGCGCCGGGTGTGTATCGCTTCCGCTATGCCATTAGCGGCGGCGCTTGCCCTCCAAGTGAAGATTTCGTGGACGTATTCATTGCAGCTCCCGCCAATATCATCACTGCCAACACAAGACTCTGCAACGTCAGCAGTTTTGTCATGACTGCCGACGTGCCTGTGGTAGGCGCGGGCAACTGGTCGCTGACTTTTACCGATGGGCCTGTGCCGACGCTTGCCACATCAGGCGCGGGCGGCGCTACCCTCACTGCCAACGGCTTAGGCAGAGGGCGTTATGTATTCCGCTGGACAGTAACAGGCTCGCCCTGCGGCACAGGCGGCGCTACTTTTGACGAAATTGAAATTTTCAACGATGCGCCCGCCAATGCAGGTACAGACATAGACGTGTGCGGTACGGTTAATCCGACTTCGGTACAACTCAACGCTGTTCCCGCTGTGAGCGGCACAACAGGCACATGGACGCAGGTAGATGCAAACCCTCCGGTAAGTTTTGTCAATCCAAATGCTGCCAATACCTTTGTCAATAACTTGATTCCGGGCAATATTTACGACTTCCGTTGGACCATCAGCGGCGGCTCGGCTTGTCCGCAAACGGTGGATGATGTGCGCGTGACGGTTTCGCAGCCGCCTTCGCCTGCCGTAGCGGGAACGAACAAAGTGCTGTGTACAACCAATACTGCAACTATGGACGCAACCGCTCCATTGGTTGGTACAGGCATATGGACTTTGCAGGCATTCCCGGCAGGGGCTACCCCTGTGATTGTCAATCCATCGTCTCCAACGACAGCGATTACTAACCTTAACGTTATCGGTACGTACACTTTCCGCTGGACGGTGAGCAATCCGGGCTGTCCTGATAATTTTGCTGATGTTAATATTGTCGTGCAACTGCCTGTAGCTGCCAATGCGGGCGCGGATGCAAACATATGTGCGGCTACGCATACGATGGCGGCTAATGCTGTACCTGCAGGCTCAACCGGTCTTTGGACATTTGTTTCCGGACCTGTAACGCCAAACATTACCGCGCCAAGTTCACCAACTACAAGCATTACAGGACTGTCGGCGCCCGGCGAGTATGTGTTCCGATGGACGCTCTCTAACGGGTCTTGCGCTTCTGCGGATGAGGTTATGATTCGTCGCGCGATTGTAGATGCCGGACCGGATGTGAATACCTGCGGATTGGGCAATACCATTACGTTAAATGCCCAACCGCCGATCGTAGGAACGGGCAGATGGACATTTATTTCAGGGCCTAATGCTGTAACCTTCTCAAATGATTTAGACAGAAACGCAACCGTCAGCGGTTTGACCCAATCGGGCGTTTACACCATCCGTTGGACGGTAACGGGTACGCCTTGCGGAACGACTTTTGACGATTTGTTAATCCGCGTAATCACTCCTGCCAATGCGGGTGCAGACATTAACGTATGCGGAACGACTAACCCTGTAACGCTGGGCGCTAAGCCTATCGTAGGCGGCGGCACAGGCACATGGACAGTGGTTTCAGGGCCAAACACACCTACTTTCTCCGGTACAACCTCGCCTACCGCTCAATTTGGCACGGGCGGCACGCTGCAAGTGGGTACTTATGTGCTGCGCTGGCGCGTAACAGGCTCGCCTTGCGGCGATACGGAAGATTTTGTAACGGTGAACGTTTCGCCTTCTACAATTTCGGCAGGTACAAACCAGACGTTGTGTTTGGCAACTGCGGGCGCAACAACAAGCGCTAATCTTTCAGGAACTGCGCCTGTAACAGGCACAGGCACATGGTCGCAAGTGAGCGGCCCACCTTTGCCTGCGGGCAGCATCGCTAACCCGAACAGTCCATCTACAACGGTAAGCAACTTAGGCGCAGGCGTTTACATATTCCAGTGGGCGGTAACAGGCGCAACCTGTCCAAGCAGCACGCCTACGGTAACTATTACGGTGGCAGAACCTCCGCGAATCATTACTCCGCCGACTTCACCTGTTTGCGCAACTGCGGGAACAGCTACGACAACCGTGAGTGGTAACGTTCCGCTCATTGGCACAGGCACATGGACGCGCGTCAGCGGTCCGGGCGCTGCACCGACTATTTCAGCCGATGCAAGTGGCGGCGTAAGTACAGCGACTTTTAGCGGTCTGGCAGTAGGTACGCACGTATTGCAGTGGGCATTCAGCGGCACTGCGCCTTGTACTTTTGCACCTGCGCAGGTTACAGTAGTCGTGCAACCACAGCCGACCTTAGCAACCATTGCCCCCGCTACGCAAAGCGTGTGCGTTGATTTGGCCACAGGTTTTGCAACGGCAACCCTGACAGGCAGCGTACCCGATACAGGCAATACAGGCACATGGACACGCCTGACAGGTCCCGGCACACCCACTTTGACTCCAAGCGGAGCAGGCAATAGTACGCTGAATATCAGTAATTTGGAAGCCGGAACGCATACTTTTGAGTGGCGCATTACAAACGGTTGCGGCGCTTCGGTAGCTACGGCAAGCATCACAGTAAACCCTGTAAATGCGCCCGCGGCAATTACACCGCCTGCGGCAACTACCATCTGCGCCGCGCCAACCACAGGAACGGTAAGCCTGACAGGTAACGCGCCTATTGCAGGTACCACAGGCACATGGAGCCGCATTTCAGGACCGGGCGCTGCGCCAACCTTTACTACTTCGGGCACAGGCGGCAACAATGTGGTCATTACAGGTCTGGCAGTAGGTACGCACCGCATCCAATGGGCGCTGACTAATCCTGCCTGCCCAGCCAACAACAGCGCAGCAACGATTGACATAACCATCGTAGCCCCAGACCCTGTGGCGGCAATTGTTCCGCCTGCCTCAACAGAGGTTTGTACAACAGGCGCAACAGGATTGGGAACGGTTACACTGACGGGCAATGCGCCTGTTTCAGGTACGGGCACATGGAGTCGCGTTTCAGGACCGGGTACAGTGAACATTGCTACCAGCGGCGCTGCGGGCGAAGTGGCGACTTTCTCTAACCTGCAACCGGGCTTGCATACTTTCCAATGGGTAATCAGCAATCCGACCTGTGGTAATACAGCCGCTCAGGTAACAATTCGCATTGTAGAGCGCGACGCAGCAGCAGCGATTGATCCTGCACCTGCCAATGTCTGCGCTGACCCTGCTACGCTTCGCGGAGCAGTAACCCTGAACGGCAACGTTCCGGCAAGCGGCACAGGCACATGGACACGCCAAAGCGGACCCGGTACCTTTACATTGGTAACCGCCGGCGCAGGTGGCAGACAAGCCACTTTCAGCGATTTACAGGTAGGTACACACGTATTCCGCTGGACAATCAATAACGCAACTTGCGGCAATACTTTTGCAGAGGTAAGCGTTACCGTGCAAGAGCCTACGCCTGTAGCGAGCATCACAGGCAACCTAAATGTATGCGCAAGCGACCCGACAGGCACTTTGGGTTCTACCATTCTGGCAGGTAACAACAGCTACGTAGGCACAGGCACATGGACGCGCATAGGCGGCACGGGCGACGCGACAGCTTTGGCAATCACCATCGGCGGCACGAACAATAACGTGGCTACGATTACAGGCATGGGCTTCGGTACGCACGTCTTCCAATGGGAAATGACCAACGGCGTATGTCCGCCGACTTCCGCACAGGTAACCGTAACCGTTAATCGCAACAATCCGCAGGCAGATATTGCAGGCGCGAATCCGACCATTTGTACCGACCCTGTAACCAATCTGGCGCAGATTACCCTGACAGCCAACGAACCGGTCGTAGGTACAGGCACTTGGACGCGCACAGGCGGCACTGCCGACGGTACAGGCGTGGCTATCGCAGCATCTACAACAGGTACGGGCAACACCATTGCCACTATTACCGGTATGCAGCCGGGTACGCATATATTCCGCTACACCCTGAACAGCGGTTGCGGCACTACCTTTGACGAAATAACCGTAACGGTGAATCCGTCTAACCCTCCTGCGGCAATTGCAGCAGCACCGGGTACAGTTTGTACCGACCCTGCCACAGGCAGAGCCACTCTGACCCTGACAGGCAATGAGCCGCGCACAGGTACAGGCATATGGACACGCGTAGGCGGTGCAGGCGACCCGACAGGTCATGCCATTAACACCTCAGGCACTTTTGGCAGAGTAGCCACCATTACAGGCTTGCTGCCGGGTGAACATATTTTCCAGTGGCAAACAACCAATAGCTGCGGCACAAGTTCTGCCACCTTTACGGTGAACGTAGAGCAGTCCAATCCTTTGGCGGAGATTATTTCAACTGTGAATACGGTATGTACTGACCCTGCTACCCAAAGGGCGAATGTAACGCTACAAGGCAATACGCCAATTACGCCGGGTTCAGGCATGTGGTCTTATACAGGCGGCACGGGCAGCACGGCTGATATGGTTATCAGCACGCCAAACAACCCGACGGCTAACATAACGGGTTTACAGGCAGGTACGTATCAATTTACGTGGACGCTGACCAACAGTTGCGGTACAAGCGCCGCTTCTGTAACGGTAACGGTGAATCCTTCCAATCCTGTGGCTAATGCAGGCGCTGACGCTACCCGCTGCGATGCGCCGGGCGGCGCTTCTATTACTTTAAACGGCAATGCGCCAATTTCAGGCGCAGGCACATGGACGCGCACGGGCGGCACAGGTTCGCCAATAGGCGTCATCATCGCGCCTACGGGAACAACTTCTGCCGACGTAACAGGCATGGGCGTAGGTACGCATGAATTTACATGGACGCTTGCCAACGGTTGCGGCGTTACTTCCGATGTGATGGTGGTAACGGTACTGCCTACTAATCCGCCGGCTAATGCAGGGGCAAATCAGGCGGTTTGTACTGATTTGGCGACAGGCAGAGCATCTGCCACGCTGACAGGCAACGCGCCAACGGTAGGCACAGGTACGTGGGCGCGCGTAGGCGGCACGGGCAACCCTGCGGGCATTGTCCTGGATCAGGTAGGCAACGTGCTGAACATCAGCAATATGCTGCCCGGCTCGCACATTTTTGAATGGACATTGACAAGCCCTTCATGCGGTAGCGGCAGCAGCCTCGTTACTGTTTTTGTAAATGAATCTAATCCCAACGCAGCTATTACGACTACGCCGCCCTCACCGGATATTTGTGCCGACCCGATTTCTAATCTGGGCGCAGTTACCCTGACAGGTAATACGCCTAACAGCGGAAGCGGCACATGGACACGCATTGGCGGCACAGGCAGCACTTCATCCATGAGCATTAGCGTTACGGGCAACACCCTGAACGCCACCGGATTAGGTGTTGGTACGCATACCTTTGAGTGGCGTTTTACCAGCCCTTGCGGCAATTCGGCAGCTACTTATACAGTCAATATCATTCGTCAAAATCCGCCTGCGACTGCCACTGCGGCAGCTACACAGGTTTGCGCCGACGCGGCAACCTTGCAGGGTACAGTAAATCTGATTGGCAATGCGCCAGTATCAGGCAGCGGCACATGGACGCGCACTGCGGGTGCAGGTACATTCACTATTACGAATCCGAACAGTCCTAATACGGATGTTACAGGTTTGGCAGTTGGTACGCATACTTTCCAGTGGACATTGACGAACGGCGCTTGTACTTCTACCAGTGCAACTGTAACAGTAACCATTGTGCGTCCGAATCCTGCGGCTATCGCCAATGCAGCACAGGCTTCTGTGTGTGCCGATGCGGCAACCGGATTAGGAACGGCGCAGTTGGTAGGCAATGCGCCTGCATTAGGAACAGGCACATGGGAACGCACAGGCGGCACGGGCGCATTTGGCGCAATGACAATCACAAACCCTAACAATCCGATAACTGATGTTACGGGTTTAGGCGTTGGTACGCACACTTTCCGCTGGGCATTGGCTAACGGCGTATGCGGCGCCACACAGGCAAGCGTAACGGTAAACGTAGCGGCGCCCGCTAATGCAGGTCCCGACCAAACGCTTTGTCAGGCGACGACTGCAACCATGGCGGCGAACAGCCCTACCAACGGACGCGGCTCTTGGCGACAAATCAACGGACCTAACCCCGCGCGCATTGAAGACCCCGCCAATCCAAGAACGACAATTTCAGGTTTGCGCCCAGGCGTTTATACCTTCCGCTGGACAATTACAGGCGACGGTTGTTCCGAAACTTCTGACGATGTGGTCGTTACCGTTAGCGCTCCGGCGGCGGCAGGCCCCGCACAGACCGTATGCGTAGGCTCGGACGTACGCCTTGCGGCAGAACCCGTGGCGGTAGGCGTCGGTCGCTGGACACAAGCGGAAGGACCAGCGGCGACCATCAACAACCCGACCTCGCCCAATGCAACGCTGAGCAACCTCGCGCCGGGCAACTACCGCTTCCGCTGGACAATCACGGGCGGCGATTGCAGCTCGGGCAGCAGCGATGAAACAACCGTTACCGTTGTAGGCATCACGGCGGCAGACCGTCAGGCAAACGTAAGTGATATTGAATACAGCGCCTGCGCCAATGAAATTCCTGCAAACGTAACCATCACCGTCTCGCCCACTCGTGCGGGTGTGCGCTACGAATTGCGCAACGGCTCAACCGTGTTGGCAAACGCTTTTGGCAACGGCGGCGCGGCGCGCTTCACCATCACGGCGCCGACCGAAAACCGCGAATTAGTTGTAGTAGCCATCGCATCTGCCAATGGCGTAACCTGCCCTGAGGTAGAACTCACCGACCGCGCGGTGATTACGGTACGTCCGTGTCCGCCCGCTCCGATAACAGACCGTCCGCTAATTGGTGTGGCGAAACAAGCGCTGCCTGCCGTTCGTCAAGCAAACGGCGCGTTCCATATCCCGATTCTGATTACGGTTCGCAACTACGGAAACGTACCGCTGACCAATATTGTGGTATCGGACGATATGACCAATGTATTCCCTGCTCCTGCGCGTTACAGCATCGTGCGTCAGCCAACGGCTACCGGTTCTTTGATTCCCAATCCTCAGTTTGACGGCACAGCCGCGCAGCCGAATCTGATAACAGGCGGAAGATTAGAAGTAGGCGAATCGCAAACGGTAACTTTTGTGGTCAGCCTGATACCTAACCGCGCTACGGGACCGTTCTTCAACACAGCTATTGCCGAAGGTTCGCACAACACAACCCGCGTGCGCGATATTTCGGTAGATGGACAAAATCCTGACCCGAACTTTGACGGCAATCCAAGCGAAACCAGCCCAACGATTATTCAGTTGCCGCAGCCAACCAACCGCGCGCCAATCGCCGTGGACGACCTGTTCACCGTACAAGGTTGCAGCGAAAACAACGGCGGCAACATCCTCGCCAACGACCGCGACCCGGACGAAGATGAGTTAGTAGCAACCGTAGTAACCAATGCGCCAACTCGTCGCGGCGGACGCATCAGCATTGCCGCTGACGGTACGATCAGCTACACGCCTCCTTTCGGCTTTACGGGAACGGATGAGTTTACTTACGAAGTCTGCGATCGCGTAACACCGCCGCTGTGTTTACGCGCAATGATTACTTTCAACGTAACGGCTTGCCCGAACCGTCCGCCACGTGCGCCGGATATTACGCTGACAACCGACAACTGTACCAACATTGACCAGGTATTGGAAATTCCGCTGGTGGATGCGGACGGCGACCCTGTGCGCGTAACGATTATCTCCGATTTGGTAACGCCGCTGCGCGGCATCCTGAGTCTCTCTGCAACAGGCAGACTCACTTACCGCCCGGCGCTGAATGCTGAAGGTCAGGAACGCATCGTCTATCAGGTATGCGACAACCGCAACCCTGCGCTGTGCGCTACGGGAACTATCTTCATCAATGTGTTCCTCTGTACCAATCAGCCTCCGGTAGTTCCTCAGCCGCGCCGCGCCAGTACTGACAACTGTACGGAAATCAGAGGCAACGCGCTGGAAGGGGTTACAGACCCTAACGGCGACCGCGTATCGGTGCGTGCCGTAACAGGCGCGCGCTCTAAAAACGGCGGCGTTTTCTCTATCGGCGCGGATGGCGCTTTTATCTACATGCCGCCGCAAGGGTTTGTCGGACAAGATGAGTTTACCTACATCGTTTGCGACAACGGCAATCCATTGAGCAAGTGTACCGAAGCCAGAGTGGTAGTAGATGTATTGACATGTAAGCAGGTATTTATCCCACGCGGTTTCTCGCCAAACGGCGACGGCGTGAACGATAAGTTTGAAATTTTGGGTGCAGACCGCTACGACATCCACTTGCGCATTTACAATCGTTGGGGCAACTTGGTGTTTGAAGATGAGCATTACAAAAACACATGGGACGGCACAGCACAGGGCGTAGGCATCGTTATTGGCGATAAAGTACCGGACGGAACGTATTACTTCATCGTTGACCTGCGCGACGGCAGCAAACCGATTGTGGACTTCTTAACCATTCAGCGATAATTCCAACCAAGCCTTCGGCAGACCTGACGGGTTTCTGAAACCCGTCAGGTCTGATGAGCAAGGCAATCAATAAAACTCAAGGGCAAGCCATGAAAAAAACGTTACTCTTTTCCCTCTTCCTTGCGATAAGCCTACCGCTGTGGGCGCAGCAAGACCCTATGTTTACGCAGTACATGTTCAACGGGCTGGTACTGAACCCTGCCTATGCAGGCAGCCGCGAAACTATCAACTTAACCGCTTTGCATCGCACGCAGTGGGT